>JBJTMN010000183.1:0-8195 GCA_046070545.1 Ferruginibacter sp. | reverse complement strand
CCTTCTCAGTTTTTAAAACAAATTCATTTAGGAATACTGCGGCCAGTAATACAACTGAAAGTTGTGGTATGACCAGGGCCATCGACGGAGCCCTGAATTTTTTATAAAAAGGCAGATGATCAAAAAGAAAATAATTTACTGCTTCAAAATTTTTACCCCACGATAAAACAATGCCAAAAATGGTAATAGCAACCAGCCACCACCTGTGTTCGCTTTTTGAAAAGAAAGCGCCGAATAAAAATAATAAACATACGATGGCTCCCAGGTAAACGGTGCCTTGTGTACTGAGTAATTCGCCCCAGTACATAGGAGAGGATTGTGCTACCTGCTGGGCGAATCCCTGTGGTAATGTTTGTGCATTTTCCTGTAAAACGCCAATTGCCTTAGACTCTTCTCCCAGGCCTTCTGATGAACTTCCTCCAAATGCATTGGGTACCAGCAGCGTCATGGTTTCGGCCTTACCATAACTCCATTGAAAAGCATAATCTTTATCCAGGCCACCTTTGGTTGCATTCTTACTGTCTTTTTGCGTAAGTTCACTGCGGCCGCCACGCATGGTTTCTTTGGTAAACTCGTAAGTAGGCCAGTATGAAAGGGCCATAGTGCCCAGCATGATTGCCCCGGATCCAATACAGATAATAGCTGAAATGGCCAGGTGCTTTATACTTTTGGTTCTGATGCAGCTAATGACAAAGGAAATGGTCATAAAAACAGCTATCAGTAACGTGTAATACACAATTTGCTGGTGAAGCTGCCAAAGCATCAATATGCCCGATGTAAGCAGCACAGCGGCACCGATCCAGTATTTCTTTTTAAAAATGAGCTGTATGCCGGCCAGTACTGCAGGTGCATATGCCATCGACATGAGTTTGGTATCATGACCTCCTGCAATCAGTACAGCGTCATAAGAACTGTATGCATAGGCAATACCCCCCAGTATGGCTATCCATGGATTAACACCAATAACGATACAAAGCAGGTAAAAGCACAAGGCAGCAATGAACAGGTAATACACCGGCTTGGGAAAACCCATGGTTAAAATATCCTGCACATAATGTAAATGGATATTGATCGGGTCTTTTGCTGCAAATGCAATCTGGTATGTGGGCATTCCACTCATCATACTGTTTGTCCATTTTGGGAAATGGCCGTATTTTTTATTAAACTCATACGACTGCTGGGCCATGGCCTTCCACTGAATAACATCACCCTGCTGTACTACTTTGCCCTCTAATGCGGGCTTATTCAAAAACACCGATAACAAAAGAAAAATGACCACGGCTGCCAGGTGTGGTAATACCTGCTTAAAGTTGATTTGCTTCATAATAGAATTTTGCTTCGGCAAAATAATGCTAAAAAATTAAAAGATGGCTGTAAAAGTATCAAAGCTTACAAAGCCACAATAAAAAAGCCACCGGTTATGGTGGCTCTTTCAATATACTCAGAAGCAGCTAGTTGATTAATTTCCCATTCCCTGTTGGGCATTCTGCATATTTTCCATTTCGCCTTTCATGTTTTTCTTTTTGAATAACGAAACATCTATTTTACCAAAACGCCAGTTGAAGTTCAGGCGCACAAACTGCGGATCGCGGCGACGTTCATTATCCTGAACAAATGATGCGCTCTCTGCATGGGTGGCATAAATCTTAGAACGGAAAATATCGCTGAACTGCAGTGTAAGTGAAGCAGCATTGTTCTTCAGGAAATCTTTACGTATAGAAAAATCGGCTCCCCAAACAGGTTTGATATACCCCTGGGAACTTGGCTGAGAACCGCCACCAAACATCATACCCATACCACCACGGTTACCACCTCCGCCGGGTGCAACCAGGGTTTTGGCTGTATAATCGCCTGAAAGCTGGATGGAAAAATTCTTAGGCAGCTTAAAATTATTATTGATCTTGAAAAACCAGCTAAAGAGAGAACTGTTAGTACTTCCGGGAAGGTTACCTGCTTTAATGGTAGAGTTAAACAGGTTAACATTCGTTGTAAGATCCCACCATTTCGCCAGTTTGTTTTTTCCGGTCATTTCAAAACCAATGGTGTAACTGCTGTTGGCATTGGCATAGGTGGTCATGGTCACACTGTCTGCTTTGGTTGGGTCGGGATTGGCATCCCTGTATTGATACCTGGTAAGGAGATTATTTGTATTGCGGAAGTAGGCAGTTGCTAAAAAACTGTTACCTGCCTTATATTGATTTGAATATGATAGCTCAAGCAGGTTTGTAAACTCCGGAACCAATGCCGGGTTACCCTTTGTTAAATTCAGTGAATCTGTATAATCCACGAAAGGGATCAGCTGGAAAAAATTGGGCCTGTTTATCTTTCTTGAATAGTTCAACTGAACATCTACCTTATCATTTACTTTATAAGTAACAAAAGCACTTGGGAAAAGGCTTAAAGGATAATCTGTTTTAAATCTCTGGCCTTTGTTGATCAGGTTACCATTGTACGAAGAACTTTCGGCCCTTAAACCCAGCTGGTAACTTAGTTTTTTAAGTTGATGTGAGAAAGTTATATAACCTGCGTACAAGGCATCATTAAATTCATAATTGTTACTGGAGTTTGCATTCAATAAGGTTTTTCCTGTTGTATCCTTGTAATAATTATTAATGAAACTGGTGAAGCCCCTGTATGCGGCCCTTAACCCGGTTTCTATTTTCATCTTCTCATTTATCGGGTTTACAAAATCGGTTTGTACTGTAAAAAACTGGTTGGTACCGCCACCTTTAGGCAGTTCTATTGAAACCGGTCCTTTTGGTGTGTTGTTTGTATAATAGGATTGCGTATTGTAATCACCGTCATTATTGTTCTTACTATAATTGTAATTCAGGTCGGCAGTCCATTCTTTATTTGCTTTCGCAAAATTGTGTTTAAAGCTCATGGTTGCGCCATAATTATAAAAGTTACCGGTACTGCTGGTTATTCTTTTACTGATATCACTATTGGTAAGGCCTGCGGTAACAAAGTCGCGGTAAACATTAATAACGTCATTTGTTTTAAACTGGCCTCGTACAATATTACCTCCAACAGTAAGGGTGTTACGGTTATCAATAAAATAATCCATTCCCATGCGGCCAAAGGCAAAAAAACCTGAGTTTATTGGTTTGTTTCGCTGTTGCTGGTATATAGAAGTTGTACCTAAGTAATCAACACGGTCGGTTTTAACGTTGCTGATCGATTTTCTCATACCAAACTGGCCTGCAGCAAAGAAATTTACTTTTTGTTGTTTCAGGTTGATATCGCCACCCAGGCTTGGGCGCCCACGCATATCGATACCGGCACGTACGTTACCATTGTAACCGGCTTTGCGGTTCTTCTTTAAAATAATGTTGAGGATACCTGCACCACCACCACTGGCATCATATTTTGCAGAGGGGTTGGTAATAATTTCAACCGATGCGATGGCATCGGCAGGGATCTGGTCCAATGTCATGGTGGTAGGCCTTCCATCTACAAAGATCTGGGGGCTGGCATTACGCAGGGAAACATTTCCGTCAATATCCACATTTACCGAAGGCACGTTTTTCATAACATCCACAGCCGTACCTCCAACACTATTCAGGTTCTTTTCCACATTAAACACCTTGCGGTCGATCTTCATTTCAAGCTGGGCTTTACTGGCACTTACGGTCACATCCTGCAGCTGTTTTACATCAGCTTCCAGTTTTATATTACCCAGGTCCTTATCTACAGCGCTCAGCATGCTGCTCATATCTCCCGGTTTTGCTCCGCTCATATTTAACTGAAAGGCAACTTTGGTCTCATATGATTTAAAACCAATGGCAGTAATTTTTAGTTTGTACTGCGCCATGATGTTTACATTCTCAATACTGAATTCTCCTTTCTTATTGGTAAGCATACCGCCTACGATCACATCTTTACGTTTTTTGGTGGCTGTATCAAATTTGTTCTGGATCAGCTGTACCGATACTGCTTCAAGCGGTTTATTGCTGACTGAATCCAGGATCTTTCCATAGAAGTGCCCCAGGCTCATATTTTGTCCGCCCATTTGCCCGCGGTTTCCGCCGCCACCGGGCATTTGTGCATACGTAGCCGAAATGCCGAGGGTAAAAATGCAGATCAGTAAAACTTTAATCGGATGTATCATCAGTAACTGGTTTCAATGTTGGTTTAAATAAAATTTTTGCAAAGTACCTTCTAAAATGTCACATTTATCTTACATAAGATGATGAGTGGTATTATAGAAGGGGGAAAAACATACCAATTAACAAATTGTTAATTAAATAGTTGGGTATTGATGAATATTTGTATCAATCCCGTTAAAAAACCAATGGCAGCGCCAAACAGCTGTAGTTTAATGAGCTCCTTTTTGGCAGATTGGTATACCAGGTCTTCGGCTTTATTGATGGAGAACCCTGCAATTTTATCGGAAACCTCTCTTTCAATGTCGAGGTCTTTTTCCAGGTTGGCAACATAGCTTTTCATCAGAACAGGAAAAAGGGTTTCCAGTTCGGTTAAAAAAGCTGTTTTCAGCTGGCCGATCGTTTTATCGCCTATAAGCATGGATAACATAGGAAAAGTTTCCTTTAACCGGTCTCTTAAAAAACTGTCGATATGCTTTTCAATCTCAGGTTTCAGCTTATTAAAATTCTCAGGATCGGTCACTTTTTGTTGCAGCGCATCAAAAGAAAAGAATTGTGTGCTTACCAGTTTGCCTATTTTTTGTGCGATCATTTGTTGATTGGCCGGCAGTACCCCCTGGAACTTATAGCCGGCAAAAGACAGTGGTTTCAGTGGCCTGAATAAAAGTTTTATACTTAACCAGATCACAAACCAGCCGGTAAAACAGGAAAACAGAAGCAGTAAAATATATTGCATTAGTGTCATTTAAAAAATCGTTCGGGGGTGCAAAGTAAACGATTATGAAAGGCTGCTCAAAATGTATTTTGCAGGAGATGGGTTTTTCATTATTTTTGCCTCCCGATTAAAAATGGTAGTCGTAGCTCAGTTGGTTAGAGCATCAGATTGTGATTCTGAGGGTCGTGGGTTCGAGCCCCATCGATTACCCCAAAAGGTTCCCTGCAAACGGGAACCTTTTATTTTCTGTAAAATTGAGCAAGCAGGGGGCAATGACAGTATAAAATACAATCAATTGCCGTTCATCCTTACTGTTTTCCGCAAAATCTGCTTTAACAAAACATTATTCCAATTGTAGCGTTTACTATTCCTGTAAACAATCGTTTTTCCGTTATTTTTACATTATGCAAAAAATTGCGCAATTTATCATGAGTAAAAAATTTATACCCGTAATGCTGGTACTTACGGCTGCCAGTGTTTTTTTAGCTTTTCAAACCCAGGGCAGTGTTGACCGCGACAATCCCAAATCGAAGTACACGAGGATCATACGTAATGTGGGTATGCTGCTGGAGCAGGGGCATTACAGTCCTAAAACGATCGATGATAATTTCTCGAAACAGGTTTTGAAGAAATTCATTGAAGATCTGGATGCCGAAAAGAATATTTTTTTACAGGGTGATCTTGATGGCTTCAAAAAATTTGAAAGCAGAATAGATGATGAGATCCATGGTGCTGAACTGGTATCCTTTTTCAATATTAGTGAGGTTTATATCAGTCGCTTAAAGGAAGCTTCGGCTTTATACAGCGATATACTGGCAAAACCATTTGATTTTTCAAAAGATGAAGAAGTGATGCTGGACAGGGATAAGTTAAACAATCCTAAAACAGAAGCTGAAAGAAAAGAAATATGGAGAAAACGCCTGAAATTCCTCACCCTCGACCGCTACAATATGGCGCTTGAAACAAGGGAAAAAAACAAGGATTCGGCCAATTTTAAATATAAAGCAGATTCTACCCTTGAAAGAGAATCAAGGGAAGCGGTAAAAAAACAGATAGAACGTTTTTTTGCAACCAAGATCACCCGTGAAAATAACGATGAGAATTTCAGCACGTTTGTAAATGCCATTACCGGAAGTATGGACCCCCACACTGATTATTTTGCACCGGTTGACAAACGATCTTTTGATGAATCGATGAAAGGTAGTTTTTATGGCATTGGTGCCCAGCTGAAGGAAGATGATGGTAAAATAAAGATAGCCAGCCTTATTTCGGGCGGCCCGGCCTGGAAAGGCGGAGAACTGAAACCTGAAGATGAGATCATTAAAGTAGCACAGGGCAATGAAGAACCCATCGATGTTACCGGTTATTCTGTAACCGATGCGGTTAAAATTATCCGTGGTCCTTCAAAAGGTTCTATTGTAAAGCTCACCATCCGAAGAATGGATGGTACCATAAAAGTATTGTCTATTGCCAGGGACGAAATAAAACTGGATGATACATTTGCAAAGAGCGCCATCATTAATGGCGACCACAAAGTTGGCTACATCTGGCTGCCAGAGTTTTATGTTGATTTTGCCGATCCCAACGGGGCAAAATGCTCTGAAGATGTTGCAAAGGAAATCGAGAAACTGAAAGCTGAAAATGTGGAAGGTATCATTATGGACCTGCGTGGCAATGGCGGCGGTTCTTTACCGGAAGTGGTTAAGATGGTTGGTTTATTTATAGAAGATGGCCCGGTTTGCGTGGTTAAAGGACGCGGTGAAGACAAGCCTTATCAATGGAAAGACAGAGACAAATCTGTTTTATATACCGGTCCGTTAACGGTAATGGTAGATGAATTCAGTGCCAGTGCTTCAGAGATTTTTGCAGCTGCCATACAGGATTACAAACGTGGAATTGTTATCGGCAGTTCATCTACCTATGGTAAAGGAACCGTGCAACGCAATATTGCTTTGAACCCCGATACAGAGAATCCGTTATTGGCAAACAAAAATGTGGAAGACCTGGGTTCTGTAAAACTTACCCTGCAGAAATTTTACCGTATCAATGGCGGAGCCACCCAGTTAAAAGGTGTAACACCCGATGTTGTTATACCCGACAGGTACGAAAACCTGAAGTTCAGGGAAAAGGATAATGCATCAGCATTACCCTGGGATGAAATAGCCAAATCTGAATACAAACCATGGACAAGCACCATCAGCAATGATGTGGTGGTTAAATACAGTACAACTGAGATATCAAAAAATCCTACTTTTAATAAGATCAAGGAAAGCATTGACTGGCTTGAAAAATACAGCGATAAAGCCTATTCTTTAAACCTGAATAAGTACAGGCAGGAACAAAAACAGTTTAAGGCAAAAGTTAAAGAACTGGATGACCTGTACAAACTCAATAAGGAGCTCAGTGTAAAGAACATTCAGGCTGATCTGACTGTAATTAATGCAGCTAAAGAAAAGATCGATAAAAATAATGCCTGGCTTAAAAGGATAAGCGGAGATATTTATATTGATGAGACTATGAAAGTAATGAACAATATGATCATGCAGAGCTCTACAGCAAAAGTTAACCAGACTCAGGCAACAAAAGAAAACTAATAAGCAGAAAACTACATAAATAAAATGCCGTCAATTTAAAATTGACGGCGTTTTTGTTTTTAAAGACTTTCAGACTCATCCCGGCAACTTTTATGTTCAGGTATTTTTTAAGAAAGATACCTTTCCTGCAATACATTTTTATGATGATAAAAATGGCCTAATGTGATAAAACCAAAGCTGAGCGCTGTTGAAGGGTTGTTATTTGAAATTCCTGAACTAGCCAGGGCTTCCTCTGTAAAGCTTTTGTATAAAAATTCGGTAGAGTTGCGGACTGCTGTAAATTCATCCACCAGGTCCTGCCAGGATCTGCTGTTAGCATTGGAGTGAGCTGCATATGTATTTTCATCAAACCCGGGAAGTGAAGTTGTTTCTTTACGTGCAAAGCATAATGCCCGGTAATTGAATATCCGTTCCGCATCAATGATATGCTGTAATACTTCCTTAATGGTCCATTTGCCGGTATCATATGCATAATTTGATTGCTCTTCTGTAATAGAGCCCAGGAATTGTTTAATAACGGCAGACTGGTTTTGAAAGCCGGTCAGCAAGTCTTCATCGGGTACCTGGTCAACATAATTCTTAAAATAGGCCGGGTAGGTTGTTGGTGATGGTTTTGGCATGACTGATTCTGTTAGTAAATTAAAATTAATTTAAAGCCCCCGAGCCCGGAAGATGAAAAGTGATGAGCGGTTGAAAATTTGAAAAAAACGTTCACATCGTTGATATAATTATTTGCAACGAACTAGCTGGAGATTATATACTTTTACTCCTTTACCAGCG
>JBJTMN010000182.1:0-7804 GCA_046070545.1 Ferruginibacter sp. | reverse complement strand
ATTTTACCGGTCTTAACGATCTCGGGTTCCACTTTGAATTTTGAAAAATCAAATTGCCTTCTGTTTTATCGTTAATAGATTCTGTAGTGAATTTAAGAATGGAACGCACATAAGGACTAAGGTCGGTATAATGCAGAAAAGCATCTTTTTCGAACCCGACATCTATAAACGCTGCATTAAGTCCGGGGATGAGCTTCTTAACTTTGCCAAGATACAGGTCGCCCACGCCAAAGCTTGCATCAGCTTTTTCGCTATGCAGCTCCACCAGTTTTTTGTCCTCTAACAGGGCAATTTCAACTCCTTGTGGAGCCGAATTAATAATAAGTTCCTTGGTCAAGCGTGAATTTTTGATAAGACCAGTACATCGTTAAAAGGAAAATATAACTGCACGCACCATCAATCAGCCTTCAGCTGTAATGAATGCAGGTATATGAGTGCCCGGACGAGGATTCCGGGCACCGGTAAGAAGAATTACTTCTTCTTATGACGGTTCTTTCTTAAACGTTTTTTACGCTTGTGTGTTGCAATTTTATGACGTTTTCTCTTTTTACCACAAGGCATAACTAGTCTTTTTTGTGTTTAAAATAATGTTTTTAAAATATGTAAACCGAGTGTTACTTCGGTATGTTACCGCAATGATTTGATCCTGTCATCTACTTCCTGGCTGTAATGCGGATCATTCACCAGCCTTTTACTTATCGTGTACCATTTAATAGCTTCAGCTTTATCTCCTTTCGCTGCGTAAGTATCAGCTAAAAAAGCAACTGCCTCTACATTATCGGGCTGAGCTTTGATCACTTTTTGTAAACACTCAATGGCTTTGTCGTATTGTCCCGAAACATACCCTCCAACGCCCAACATCATTTGAGCTTTCATGTTGTTCGAATCTTTTCTTACAACACTCAGCAACTGCTGGATACCTTTCATCGTTTCTTCCGGTCCGCCAACCCTGCCTTTTCCCAGTATATAGCAACTTCCCAAACCAACTTTTAAATCATCATTTTCCGGGTTCAGTTCTATCGCTTTTTCAAATAAGGCTATTGCCTGAGCTGTTTTCCAGTTTAATTTAGCCTCATCCTGTTCAGCCCTGAGGTTCTCTAAAATTAATTGGGCAGCAAAGGTGAGGTTTTTTTCCGACTTATCCAACTTGGCGGCCTCAGATAAATAATAAACATAGGGTTCAAAAGAATGGACGCTGTCTTTCCAGAAATCGGCAAGCTGTGTATTTGCTGTAATTAGTTGGTTGTTAACATCACCACGTGTAACACTATTTTCTAATTTATTAAGATAATTAATTTGGGAAACAGTTAAATGTTTCTTTTCTTCCTCAATATAGTTAAGGATATCAAAGCTTTTTGCCTTGTTCATGGCAACCGGCGGCGTTTTGCTTTTGGGTGCAACCGTAGAACCGAATTTGAAAAGAAGAACTACCAGGACAAGCCCGGCAACAGAAATGATCAGTTGTTTTTTAGACATTTTACAGAACCTGCTTTGCTTTTACAGGAATGCAAAGGTACATTAGTCTTCGTTGTCATCCTCTATTATAGGAGTCTCTTTAATGTTTTTTGAGGATTTTATTTCCTGCATGAATTCTTTGGCAGGTTTGAATGCCGGAATAAAATGTTCTGGAATTTCCACAGCTACATTTTTTTTGATATTACGGCCAATTTTAGCCGCTCGCTTTTTGGTGATGAAACTGCCAAAGCCACGTATGTATATATTTTCGCCTGCTGCCAAACTGTTCTTTACAGATTTAAACATGGTTTCCAATGTTACCAATACATCTACTTTGGGGATACCGGTCTTATCAGAAATTTCGTTAATGAGGTCTGCTTTTCTCATAATATTTTATTTAAAAATTGTTATTGTTAGAAAAATACGACAAAAAATCCGAATTTTCCAAAATAAGTTGGTGATTATCAGGTACTTTGTAAAAAAAGTATTATAGTAAATAATTTATGTGCTTTTTATAACAACTTGATTATTAAATATTTATAAACTATATAGATGTTTTAAAAATTACCACAATTATATATTACAGAAATGAATAACAATAAAAAATATTTTACAAAACAGCTTTTAAAATGGAATGAGCGTGAAAACGACCGGCCCATGCCCTGGAAGGGAGAAAAGGATCCATACAAGATATGGCTCAGCGAGATCATCTTACAACAGACAAGAGTAGAACAGGGATGGGGATATTACAACCGCTTTGTTTCTACTTTCCCCGACGTAAAAAAACTGGCAAAAGCGCCTGAAGAAAAAGTATTTAAACTTTGGGAAGGCCTTGGTTATTATACCCGCTGTAAAAATCTGATCGCTACCGCAAAATATATAGCCAATGAAAATAAGGGTGTTTTTCCGGATACCTATGAAGAGATATTGAACCTGAAAGGAATTGGTCCTTACACCGCAGCCGCCATAGGTTCTTTTGCATTTAATTTACCCCATGCAGTAGTAGATGGAAATGTTTTCAGGGTGCTCTCCCGTTATTTTGGGATTGATACTGCAACAGATAGTACAGCCGGGAAAAAACTATTTACCAGCCTCGCCGAAGAGCTGCTGGATACCAAACAGCCGGGCATTTATAACCAGGCCATCATGGATTTTGGAGCAGTGATCTGTAAGCCCCAAAACCCTTTATGTGCACAATGTCCGTTAAAAAATAAATGTCTTGCATTTTTGCAGGACCAGGTAGACCTCCTTCCGGTTAAAGCCGGTAAACTCACTAAAAAACCCAGGTGGTTCTATTATTTTATTGTTGAGTTCAACGGGAAAATCTATGTACGAAAAAGAGGACCCAAGGAAATCTGGGAAAACCTGCACGAATTTTTGTTGTTTGAACCGGACAGGCTAATGACTTTAAAGGAAATAAAAGCCACCCGTTTTTTTAAAGATCTGACCAGCAATAATAAGACAGATATATTGGATGTTTCTGAAATATACAAACAACAACTTACACATCAAACCCTGCAAGGTTGTTTTATACAGTTAAAACTGGCAAAAGAGCCGGATCTGAAAGGCTTTAAAGCAGTTACTTATAAAGAGATAAAGAAACTGGCGTTTCCCAGGTTCATAACCGGTTACCTGGCCGAAAATGAGCTGAAAGCATTTGAAAGATAAAAATGTATCTTTAAATTTGTTGTAAAGCTGCAGCATTGATATAAAAGCTCACAGCAGCAGGATAAGCAGCGTAAGCATTAAATTAAATTTTATGAGAGGTGTTAACAGGGTGATGCTGATCGGTAACCTGGGAAAAGACCCGGATATGCAGTTCCTGGAGGGCAATATTGCCGTGGCAAAATTTTCACTTGCTACCACAGAAACATATAAGGACAGAAGCGGTAAACTGATATCCCAAACTGAATGGCATACCATTGTGCTTTGGAGAGGATTAGCAGAACTTGCACAAAAATATTTGCATCGGGGAAGCCTGGTTTACATAGAAGGCCGTTTAAAAACACGCAGCTGGGAAGATAAAGAAGGTAATAAGAAATTTGCAACAGAAGTAGTAGGCGACAATCTTATTATGCTTGATAAAAAAGCAGATGGCAGCCAGGGGCTTCCCGGATTAGAAGGATTGGACGGGCCGGATACGGATCCGGATATTCCAACAGCAGAGGACGGTTCTGAAAGATTGCCTTTTTAAAGTAGTTTTGCATTTTACATCAATACACTTATTCGTTATAATTACATAATTAAACAGAATAACATTTTTTACCTAAACTCATTGTTTTGGATTACCATTCGGTTCACGGTCTTTTCGGTCTTCATCTTCTGGCAATAACACCTGCCGCAACTACTGTACTTATATTTATCGTTATCATACTGTTTATCTTGTCTTTTTTACTGGCGGGTTCAGAGATCGCTTTTTTCTCACTTACTTTTAAGGACATAAACATGTTGCGTACCAAAAAGCAACCAGCTTACCGCCGCATTGTTAATTTGCTGGAACAGCCAAAAACCCTGCTGGCATCCATGCTTATCAGCAATAGTTTTGTGAACATCGGCATCGTTCTGATCTCAAATATTTTAATTGACGGTTTAATTTCACGATGGGACCTGACCTTCTGGCCCATCTTTTTGATAAAAGTAGTTTCAGTTACATTTTTGTTGCTTTTGTTTGGAGAGGTCTTGCCCAAAGTATGGGCTACGCATCACAAAATATGGTTTGCCGCCACAGCTTCGCTTATCATAGAAATATTCAGCAGCTTGTTTTACCGGTTCAGCAGGCGCATGGTGCGTTACAGCGATAAGATCGAGAAGAAATTTTCTTCAGAGAATTCTTCAACCATGGACCGCAGCCACCTGGATTATGCCATTGACCTGCTGCCCGAACACGAGGCCACTTCAGAAGAAAAATCAATTTTAAAAGGCATCCGCAAATTTGGAGATACCACCGTAAAGCAGGTAATGCGCAGCAGGCTGGATGTGAGCGGCATTGATTATAATCTAAGTTTTGCCGAAACCATGAAGCGGGTAGAAGAACTGCACTACTCCCGCTTGCCGGTTTATAAGAACAACCTGGATGAAGTGGTTGGCATGCTGCATACCAAAGATATTTTGCCGCATTTAAGTGAGCCGGAAAGCTTTGACTGGCATAGTTTACTGCGTCAGCCTTTTTTTGTGCACGAACAAAAACTGATCGAGGACCTGCTGCAGGAATTCAGGAACAAACACATGCATTTTGCTGTAGTGGTAGATGAATTTGGTGGCACATCGGGGATTGTAACACTGGAAGATGTAATGGAAGAGATCATTGGTGAAATAAAAGATGAATTTGATGATGAAGAAAGCATTAACAAAAAGATAGATGATCATAATTATATTTTTGAAGGCAAAACAATGATCAACGATGTATGCAAGGCGATCGGGATACCCGCAGATGCTTTTGATGAAATAAGAGGAGATAGTGATTCTTTAGCCGGCCTGGTTTTAGAAATTGCCGGAGAATTTCCGCAGGTAAACGAAGAAGTAGAAAGCGGAAACTATATTTTTATTCCGCTGGAAATACATAAGAACAGGCTTGATAAAATAAAAGTTACTATTAAAACTCCCGGGACCGTTTAAGATCCTGTAAACTCATCATGAAAAACAAAACAGTAACCTTATATACTTTATCCCTTTTTACTTTTTTACTTTTCTTCACTGCCTGCAATTCAACTTACACCTCAAAAAAAACAGGGTATTACAAAATTGATTTTCCTGAAAGAAAATATACCAGTTTTCAAAAAGAAGGATTTCCTTACAGTTTTGAATACCCTGTGTATGCCCAAATAGTAAAAGACAGTACTTATTTTGACCAGGATATTCAAAACCCGTACTGGATCAACATAGATTTCCCCCGGTTTGGCGCCAGGATATTTTTAAGTTATAAAGCCATTGGCGGAAAATCAACTTATAAAGTAAAACAGCCTGATGGTAGTTATAAAGATTCGCTGGGAACCAATGTGTTTGATTTTATGGTAAACGATGCTTTTAAACTTACCAGCAAAAATGAAGCGGTAGCTTCATCTATAAAAGACAGTTTGTTTCATACTCAAAACGGCATCACCGGTGTGTTCTTCCGTGTAGGTGGCAATGCTGCCACTGCCCGGCAGTTCTTTATGAGCGATACTACCAAAAACTTCTTCAGGGGGGCATTATATTTTGATGTAACACCCAATGCCGATTCATTAAGGCCTGTGCAGGACTTTTTGCAGAAAGACCTGGATCACCTGATCAGCACTTTTAAATGGACGAACTTAAAATAAACAGGCTAATAGAATATTTCACTTGCCCCTATCAAAAATCAATACCAAAGTAAATACCAGCATTTTATATCAAAATTTCCACCACCCTACTCAAACAGGTGGGTTGTCTTTTTACCCCCTGTTATACCCTGTCCGGCAAAGTGGGTTTAATTAAATAGTTAAATATTTTAATATTTTAAGTAATTCAGGAGCGGCAAATATTTCCATAGTGGTTTCCTTTACCTTTGCGCCCATGATTGCAATAGATAATATCCTGGTAAGCGATGCAGTAGTGAAAGAACAGTTTGTATGCGACCTCAGTAAATGTAAAGGAGCCTGCTGTGTGGATGGTGATGCGGGAGCGCCACTTGAAAACGATGAACTGGATAAACTGAATGAAGTGTACGAAGCTGTATTGCCGTACCTGAATGAAACCAGCAAAAAGGAACTGGAGCGCCAGGGCCGTTATGTGTACGACCGGGAGTATGGCTGGGTAACACCCACTATCAACAGTGCGGTTTGTGTATATGGGATCCATGATAAGGATGGTGTTGTAAAATGCGGCATTGAACAGGCTTATATTGATGGAAAAGTAAAATGGAAAAAACCCATCAGTTGCCACCTGTTCCCTATCATTACCAAAGAAAGCAAACGCAGCGATGATATCTATGTGAATTATGAACCAAGGGAAGATCATTGCAGGGCTGCCTGCACATTTGGCAAAAAATTAAAAGTTCCCGTATATGTATTTTTAAAAGAAGCCCTTACCAGGAAATTCGGGAAAAAATTCTACGAAGCACTGGATGCAACTGCACAACACCTAAACAAAAAATAATCAACTATATAATGAAGCTGCTCAAAACTTTTGTATTCCTCATTTCTTATTCCTTATTTCTCATTTCATGTTCAGTAAATAAGGCCACCAACGATGAAAGCCTGAAAAAATACTTTGATGAAAATAAGGTGGATGGGTGTTTCACCATGCTGAACAATGCAGATGGAAAAGTTACTGTGTACAATATGAAATATGATACCATGCGTTTTACCCCGGCATCAACATTCAAAATATTTAATTCGCTGGTGGGTTTACAAACCGGCAGGATTACTGATGAAAAAATGATCATTAAATGGGATGGGGTAAAAAGATGGAATGAGGACTGGAATAAGGATATGGACATGACCGAAGCCTTTAAAGTGAGCAATGTAGCGTGGTACCAGGAAGTAGCCCGCAGGATTGGAAAAGATACCATGCAAAGCTGGATAGACAGCATTGGATACGGCAATAAAAATTTAAGCGGTCCTGTAGACTCTTTCTGGCTGAACAATACATTGAAAATATCTCCTGATGAGCAACTGGGTTTTGTAAAGAAATTGTATTTCGATCAGCTGCCATTCAGAAGAAGCGTGCAGCAGATGGTAAGGGATGTAATGGTGCAGGAAAACAATTCGGCATATAAATTGAGTTATAAAACCGGCTGGGGTTTTGGAGAAGATGGCAATGCACTTGGCTGGGTAGTTGGCTGGATAGAAGAGAACAGGCATGTGTACTTTTTTGTAACTTTTGTGAAAGCACCTGTTAAGGAAATTGATATGAAAACTATAAGAATGAACATCACAAAAGGCATTCTTAAACAATATGGTTTTTTTGAAGGGAAGAAGTAAACAAAATGTGCTGATTTGATAATTTGCTGATGTGCTAATGTTTAGTACGCTGTACAAACTGTTCCGCTTTTTCATCAGTACGTAGCCTGCCGGCTGCGGAGGCAAAAGCAATAACTTGAAAACATGATTTATTAAGTTGAGCACAATAAATCCCAATTGTATTTACTTTTAACATTACCCTTTACAGCAGGTTTGTTAATTTGCATATAACATGAATCTCAGTTTTCAGCACATAGAATATTTGATTGCACTGGCAGTAATTCCCGTACTACTGCTGCTGTATTTTTTGGTGCTCAACTGGAAGAAACGTACCATCAGGAAGATCGGTGATACCGGCCTGGTGAAGGAAATGATCAGAAATTATGCTCCTCAGAAATTTGCTTTCAAATTTGTACTCGTCCTGGTTGCCA
>JBJTMN010000181.1:0-3609 GCA_046070545.1 Ferruginibacter sp. | reverse complement strand
ATTCTGACTCAGCTTCTGCCAGGTCAAAAGGAGCCCTGTTCGTTTCGGCAGTTACTGCAATGATAAATATTACGAACGAAATGATCACCGGTATATGCCCTTTAAATATCCACCAGCCATCTGCCTGTGAGGTGATGATATCGTTGATATTTAAACTTCCTGTAAGGATTACAACAGTCAATATAGATAAGCCGGCAGATAATTCATAGCTCACGATCTGTGCACCACTGCGCATGGCACCCATCAAAGAATATTTATTATTACTTGCCCAGCCAGCCATTAAAATACTGATGACCATGATAGATGAAACAGCAGAAATATACAGCACACCAATATTCAAGTTCCACAACTGAAAGTCTTTTGCAAAAGCGATCGGTGCCATCAGTAACATAGCTACCATCATGGCAATGAACGGGGCCAGGTTAAAAAGGAATTTGTCTGCTCCGTCGGGCGTCATTCCTTCTTTTACCAAAAGCTTTAATGTATCTGCCAGCGATTGCATCAGCCCGAACGGACCTACACGATTTGGCCCCAGGCGAATCTGCATCCAGGCAGCTACCCTTCTTTCCATCAGTACCAACACCAGGCCCAGTACCGCAAACAAACCGATCACAGCAATGCCTGCAATGACCATTTCAATGATCATCGTCCAGGTTGAGTTGAATGTTGCACTCAACCAATCATGAATTGCACCCGCTATGTTTGATAAACTCCACATCTTTTGAAGTTTGAACAAGGAACAAAGAATAATGAATGCTGAAGTTAGCAGCATTACTTCCTTGTTCTACATTCCTTGTTCCTTGTTCATTATTTATTTTTAACGATCTATATCCGGTATTACCAGATCCAATGTTCCCATCATTGCAACTAAATCTCCCAACTTACTTCCTCTTGCCATATGATCCAGGGCTGAGAGGTTTGAAAATCCGGGTGAACGGAATTTGATACGATGAGGTGTTGTTCCACCTTCACTTACTATATATACTCCCAGTTCTCCTCTTGCTGTTTCCACCCTGGTATAAAATTCTCCTTTGGGTAATTTCAGTACGGCTTTTGTTTTTGCCTGGAAATCACCTTCCGGTATATTATCAATTAATTGTTCAATTATCCTGACCGATTGCTTCATTTCCCGTATCCTCACCATGTACCTGGCCAGTGAATCGCAACCGGTTTCCAGTATCTCATCAAACTGCACTTTATCATACACCGCATAAGGATATAGTTTCCTGACATCGCAGTTTACGCCACTGCCTCTTGCTGCCGGGCCGCTAACTCCGTATGAAATGGCATCTTCCTTCGACAATTTACCAACTCCCTTCATCCTGTTTATAAAAATGATATTACCGGTAACCAGTTCATCATATTCGTCGATCTTCCTTTTGAACAGTACAATGAATTCCTTTACTTTTTTCTGAAAGTCGGGGTGCAGTTCAGCCATTAAACCACCCGGAACATAATAGTTCATGGTAAGCCTGGCGCCGCAGGTCTCTTCCATGATCTCGTTGATCTTCTCTCTTTCCCTGAATGCATGAAAGAAAGGTGTGAATGCACCTATGTCCATCGCCATGGCACCCCACCACAATTCATGCGAAGCAATTCTTGTAAGTTCGTCCATGATGACCCGGATCACCTGTGCTCTTTCGGGTACTTCAATCTGCATTCCTTTTTCAACGGTCAAGGCGCAGGCATGATTATTTATATGGGCAGAGAGATAATCCATTCGGCTGGTAACATAAATGAATTGCCGGTAGGTCAGGCTCTCACACATTTTTTCGATAGAGCGATGAATATAACCCAGATGCGGCTCAACCTTTTTAATAGTTTCACCATTCAGTGTGATCACCAGGTGCAATACACCGTGTGTTGCAGGATGTTGAGGTCCTACATTGATGATCAGATCACCTTCGGTGGTTGTGCCTATTTCTTCAAACATATGGAATAAGGAATAAGGAATGATAAATAAGGAATAAGGAAGTCAAATGCAGCCCTTTCTTATTTTTCATTTCTTATTTTACTGTTTCTTATTTACAATTTTATCATATTCACAGGATCCTCAAAATCCTTCCGCATCGGGTTCTTTCCTTCCCAGCCGTCGGGTAATATTAATAACCGCAGGTCGGGGTGATTTAAAAAATGAACGCCAAACATTTCATACACTTCTCTTTCATGAAACTCTGCCGTTCTCCAGATATGACTTACCGATTCTATCACAGGTTTAGCCACATCCAGTTTTGATTTGATAACAATATTGTGGCGATACTTTGTAGAACTGAGATGATACACCATACTAAGATGTGTTTTCCAGTCTATACAGGTTAGGCAAAAAAGATAATCGAAGAATAAAGAATCGTGATTGCGGAGTTTTTCTGCAAAAGATAACCAATCAGCAGGCTCAACGTTAATGTTGAGCCATTCACCCGTTTCATCAAACGTGGCGGCAGGGAGCAGTTCAGTTATGTTGGTTTTCAGTTCCTCGTTATTCATACAAACCTCACCCTCGTTCTCCCGATGTATCGGGAGAGGCCGGGCATTTTTTTATTGTTTAACTTTTGTAATTAAGCATTTTTGCATTTTATCTTTTATCAACTCCTCAGACACCTGACTTTATTTGTTCTCTTGTCATACCGGCTTTAATCTTTTGCTGCAGGCTTATCAATGCATGCAGTAATGCTTCGGGTCTTGGCGGACAACCGGCTACATATACATCTACCGGTATGATATGATCGGCGCCTTTAACAACAGAATACGTATTATAAAAGAAGGGGCCGCCGCTGATGGCACATGCACCCATCGCAATTACATATTTAGGGTCACCCATCTGGTCGTACAGGCGCTTTAGTACCGGCCCCATTTTATTTACGATGGTGCCGGCAATAATGATCACATCGGCCTGCCTGGGAGAGGCACGTGCCACTTCAAATCCGAATCTTGAAAAGTCGTATTTGGCGCCGGCAACAGCCATATATTCAATACCACAGCAACTCGTAGCAAAAGTGAGTGGCCATAAAGAGTTCGACCTGGCCCAGTTGATAATGTCATCCAGCTTACTTAACACAATTCCACCGCCAGGAACCTCCTGGATCTGTCCAGGAAAATCTACCGTCTTATTTTGTTGTTCAGTCATCAGCTTTAAAAGATTAAACTTTCAACTTTTCTTTACATCCACTTCAATGCACCTTTTTTCTGTGCGTATAAAAATCCCATGAATAAAATAAAAAAGAAGATCACGATCTCTACCAGGGCGATCCATCCCACAGATTTTGCTACTACAGCCCAGGGGAAAATAAATATCAGTTCCACATCAAAGATCAGGAACACCAATGCAAATAAATAGTATCCTACATTTAATTGTATCCAGGTTTTGCCTTTTGTTGGAATACCACACTCGTAGGGCTGACCCTTCTGGGGATTTTTGGTATATTTTGTCACAAGCCTTGCGATCATCACAGCAATAGAAGAAAATGCCAGCGCTGCAATTATCAAAACGATCATGGAAGATGCACCCATAGCAGGAATATTGTTGGTTTCTTTTTAATGGTACAAGTTAAGGAAGAAATGTCTATTTTGAATCAATTTATCTCTATCGTTTTAATCAGTACCCGAACTGAT
>JBJTMN010000180.1:0-5374 GCA_046070545.1 Ferruginibacter sp. | reverse complement strand
GTGCAAAAGCCAGCGCCTGCTGTAAAAAAACCATTTCACTGGTTACTCCTTCCATCGGTAATTCTCTTGCCGGGTAAATGGGCAACAGGATCACTTCATCAGCCAGGTCGAGTGTTTCTGCAAAGCCATCTGCAAAATCCCTTGTACGGCTATACAGGTGCGGCTGAAAGATCACCGTGCATTTTACCCCCGGGAATAAATCCTTTGCTCCCGATAACAATGCCCTCAATTCTTCCGGGTGATGTGCGTAATCATCCACCATCACCTGTTCATCATTTTTAATGATGTATTCAAACCTTCTTTTAACACCCTTGAAAGCTGCAACCGCTTCCCGTATTTTATCATCGTCAATCGCCAGGTAATGTGCTACTGCAATTGCGGCGATCATATTTTCGATATTGTGCAACCCGCCCATATTCAACAGCACATCTTTCAGTTCCCAATCCTGTATCAGCACATTAAACTGGTAACTACCTCTTTTCATTTTGATGTTTGCCGCATGAACATCTGCATTTTCATTTTGTAAATGAAATGTAAGATGCTTATCTGCTTGCAGATCATTGGTTCTTCTCAATCCGTATTTACTCAGCAACAAACCGCCTGGTTTTATCCTGGCAGCAAAATCGATGAATGCCTGTTCCATATTTTCGGCAGTGCCGTAAATATCCAGGTGATCGGGATCCATAGAACTGATGATCGCCACATCAGGACTTAATTTCAAAAAACTTCTATCGTACTCATCTGCCTCGACAACACTTACATTTTTTTTATTGCTCCAAAAGTTAGAGTTGTAGTTCACTGCAATTCCACCCAAAAAAGCATTGCAACCATAACCACTGTGTCGCAGTATATGAGCAACCATGGTACTGGTTGTAGTTTTGCCATGCGTGCCGGCTATACATATACTGTAAGAACTGTTTGTTATTGCTCCCAGCACTTCACTCCGCTTTGCCAACTGGTAATTATGCTGCAGAAAATAATTCAACTCCTTGTGATCTTTTGGAACCGCAGGAGTAAACACCACCAATTCAGCAGCTTTGTCAATGAACTCTATATTATCTTCATAATGTATTGCAATACCTTCTGAAACCAGTTTTTTTGTCAATACTGTTTCTGTTTTATCATATCCACTTACTGCAACTCCTCTTTCATTAAAGTACCTGGCCAACGCACTCATGCCAATACCCCCAATACCCAAAAAATAAACTCTTTTTATATCCTTGATCTCCATTATTAAATCAGTTTCAGAATTTCACCTGCGATTATTTCATCTGCGTTGCTTACCGCCAGTTTTCCAATATTGCTTTTTAATTCCTGTTGTTTATTTTCATCTTTTGAAAGTGCAATGACTGACGGAACCAACAAGGATAACGCCTCGCTGTCCTTAATCATTATACCTGCATTTTTATTAACTAAATTTTGTGCATTTACAGTCTGGTGATCTTCCGCCGCAAAAGGAAAGGGCACAAAGATCACCGCTTTCTGCATTACACACAATTCAGCAATTGCCATGGCGCCACTTCGGCTTATCACCAGGTCGGCAGCAGCATAGGCAAACTCCATCCGGGTAATAAAATCATTTACCCATACATCAGGTTTGCCTTTTGCGGCATGTGTTGCTTTTTCAACATAAGGCTTGCCGGTTTGCCAGATGAGTTGCAGGTTATTCTGTTCAAACATATCCAGGTCTTTGTCCAATGCCTCGTTAATACTTTTTGCACCCAGGCTTCCTCCAACCGACAACACTGTTTTTTTTGCAGGATCAAGGCCGAAGAATTTAATTCCTTCTTCCCTGCTCACAGTACTTTTTGAAATGCTTGTCCTTACCGGGTTACCTGATATCATAATTTTATTTCCCGGGAAGAATTTTTCCATGCCATCACTGGCAACAAATATCTTCTTAGCCTTTTTGCCCAGCATGATATTGGCTTTGCCTGCAAAAGAATTACTCTCGTGAATGAAAGTTGGGATCCCGTTTGCCTGCGCTGTTCTCAGCACCGGGAAACTGGAATATCCTCCTACACCTATTACTGCCGTTGGTTTAAAAGATTTCAGTATCCTTCTTACCTGGAAAAAGCTCTTCAGCAATTTCACTGGTAATCCAACATTCTTTATCAAAGAACTTCTGTTAAACCCAGCTATATCCAATCCTTCAATTTTAAAACCTGCCTGAGGTATTTTTTCCATTTCCATTTTCCCCTTTGCTCCCACAAATAAAATTTCCGTTTGTGGCTCCTGTTTTAATATGGCATTTGCTATGGCAATTGCCGGAAAAATATGTCCGCCTGTTCCTCCGCCTGCTATAATTATTCTGTGTCTTGCTTCCATGTTTTAATTATACATTTTATGCAGGCTTCAAAATCTTACCCTCAACGGCCGCTTCCTTAGCCGGCACATTCGCTCCTTCTAACTGTTCAACATTTCTTGCCACACTTAAAATAATACCGATTGAAAGGCAGGTAAATAAAAAACTACTGCCGCCCATACTCACCAGCGGTAATGTTACACCGGTATTTGGAAAAATATTTACGTTAACCCCCATGTTGGCAATGGCCTGTATCACCAGCATAAAACTTAATGCCAGGGCTAAAAAAGCACCAAATGCATACGGGCATTTGCGATACAACCTGATACAGCGATACAAAAACAATAAATAGATGAATACCATAAATATGCCGCCAAACAAACCATACTCTTCCAGGATAATCGCAAATATGAAATCGCTGTAAGAGTGTGGTAAAAAATTTCGTGCCTGGCTGTTGCCGGGACCTAAACCAAACCAGCTCCCTTTTGCAATGGCAATTTTCGCCTGGTTTATCTGGAATAATTTCTCGTTTGCATCTTCCTTATTGCTGTACATGAATGTCTGAATACGGCCAATCCAGGTAGGTACCCGGCCAATAGAAAATATAGCCGGGACATCTTTTGCACGGTGTTCTGTTTTATCATACGTGCTTATTGCAATGGAAAATAAAATGATCACAGGAATTAAAATAACGCCGATGGTAAGTAAAATATGCTTTGTACTTACCCTGCCGATAAACATAATGAGGATACTGGTTCCACCGATCAGCAATGCAGTTGAAAGGTTGGCCGGAACTACCAATATGCATACAATTGCCACCGGAGCAATGATTGGTAAAAATCCTTTTTTAAAATCTTTGATCACGGCCTGTTTGCGGCTTAGCTGTCTGCTCAAATACATGAACAGCGAAAGTTTCGCAAGGTCTGATGTTTGAAAAGTCATATTGATGACTGGCAATTTTATCCAGCGAGTACCGGCATTCAGGGTCTGACCAAAGAACAGCGTATAGATCAATAGTATGACTGAAAGGATAAATAAAGGCAATGCTATCCTTGAATAAATGGTATAATTAACCCGGTGTGCAAAATATATGATGAGCACCCCAAGGATAATAAATCCAAATTGTTTGAAGAGATAGCTTTCAGTGCTTCGGCTGTATTTATAAGCAAGTGAGCCGGTACTGCTATATACAACCAGCAAACTTACCAATGTAAGTATGATCACAATACCCCAGATAACACGGTCGCCCCTGGTTTTGCTGACCAGGTTGCCACCCATATTACTCAGGTTGGGTGTAAAGAAAGATCGTATGTTTACTTCTTCTGCCATGTTCATCCCTGCAACGGGATCTTTGTATTTTATAATTCTTTAACTGCCTGTTTAAACTGGTTTCCTCTGTCTTCATAATTCTTAAACAGGTCAAAACTTGCGCAGGCAGGGCTTAATAGAACCACATCGCCTTTGCTGGCAAAATGAAATGCAGCATTTACTGCATCCTTTGCACTTTCGGTATTTACCATCAAAGGAACTATTTCACCAAATGCTTCATGTATCTTCCTGTTTTCGGTTCCCATACAAACAATGGCTTTTACTTTTTCCTTAACCAGCTCGGTCAGTAAGGAATAATCATTCCCTTTATCTACACCACCTAAGATCAGGATCACTGGTTTTTCCATGCTCTCCAAAGCAAACCAGGTACTGTTAACATTTGTAGCTTTGCTATCGTTTATAAATTCCACGTTCTTGATCACACCTACCGTTTCCATCCGGTGTTCCAGGCTTTCAAAAGTCTGGAGTGCTTCCCGTATCTTTTCCTTACGGATATCTACAGCAGTAGCGGCCAGGCTGGCAGCCATACTATTATATTGGTTATGCTTGCCCTTAATAGCAAAGTCTTCAATACTCATCTGCATCTCTTCATTTTTCCATTTTAAGTGCATTTTTGCATTCAGCAAATAGGCTCCTTGTGGCAGTTGTTTACTCATGGTAATGGGGGCTAGTGTTGATTTAATGGGATAATTATTCATTGCTCTCACAGTTACTTCATCATCCTGGTTATAAATAAATACATCTTCCGCCTGCTGGTTCATCGCTATGCGGAATTTGCTGCTGATATAATTCTCAAATTTGTAATCGTACCGGTCTAAATGATCTTCGGTAATATTGGTAAGTACCGCCACATCAGGCCTGAACGTTTGTATATCATCCAGCTGAAAAGAACTTATTTCGGCAACATATAATTGCTTCGGTTCTACTGCCACCTGTTTGGCAAATGAAAATCCGATATTGCCAACCATAGCACAATCTGCACCTGCTTGCCTGCATATATGGTAGGTTAAGGCTGTAGTAGTGGTTTTGCCGTTACTGCCCGTAATGGCAATGATCTTACTGTTACCTTTGTAGCGATACGCAAATTCTATTTCACTGATCACATTGATTCCCTTTGCACGAACCTGTTTTACCAGTTTATTTTTTTCAGGAATGCCCGGGCTCTTCATGACTTCATCTGCCAGCAATATTCTTTCAGTTGAATGCTGATTTTCTTCAAAATCGATCTTGTTCAACTGCAATTCCATTTTGTAATTGTCTTTGATGGGAGATCCATCACTTACAAATACATCATACCCTTGCTGCTTGGCAAGTAAAGCTGTGCCTACTCCACTTTCCCCGGCTCCCAGTATGACTAATTTTTTACTCATTTTAATTCAGTTATTTACTTCTTAGTGAAGTAAAAAGGGTTTTTCAACAGCATAGAATTTACAGTGCTCATTATCACTTAATAAAGACAGTGCTTTACAAAAAATGGTTCTTCAACAGCATAGAATTTAACAGGTCAAGTCTTCAAACAGTCTGAACTGGTTGTTTTTACGGAGGATATTGGTCAGCATGAAAAACTTAGCATTTACAAATGGTAAATTGCCAGTTTGGTTTTCCAAAACTTTTTTATCGCAGCTTCAGCGTTACTATTGCCAAAACCACACTTAATATTGTTATGATCCAGAAACGGACCGCAATTTTACTCTCATGATAACCCAGCTTCTGGTAATGATGATGCAGCGGGCTCATCAG
>JBJTMN010000179.1:0-4028 GCA_046070545.1 Ferruginibacter sp. | reverse complement strand
AAATTATCTTTTTCATAAAAATTTTTAGATAAGGGTATGCAATTACACAGGCATGGGATGCCTGGTTTATTCTGAATTAAAATGCTGGGATCTATGCCTGTGGCGGATGGAATACAGCCAACGCCATATCGCAGGTATGATTTACATTTTGAAGGGGATACCTCTTTTTTATTTCGCTTGAAATAATTTTTACCGAGCAGAAAAATGACTTTGACGAAAGAACCGGCAATTTATTTTCAGCTTTTCGTTGTGAGTCCTGCATATCTTTTTTTTTCTGCTCTTCTAACTTTTTCATGGCCTGGCACTTGCCGTTACAGTGCATTTTGGGCCTGGCCTTGTTGATGCAGTTTTTAGCATAAGCAGCTGTGTTCACAAAATAATCCAGCAAAATGAACGGTCCGGCAAAGGTTTGGGAAACGAATGCCAGCAGTAATATGGATGCTGTGATCTTTTTAAACATGAGTGCAAAGATAATGGCTTCAAAAAAAAACTTTATGAGAGAAATCATATTTTACAGAATTATTTTTATTGAAAACGGATGAGTATTAAGTCCGTTTCAGTATCTTTTCGGTATGCAAACAAAAAGTAACAAACTCAACCTGTTCTCCCTTACCATGCTGGTTATTGGTTTTGTAATTGGCATGGGTATTTTCAGAACGGCAGCCACCAGCGCCAAAGATGCTATTTCACCATCTGTTTACTTTAGTGCATGGGCTATTGGTGGCCTGGTGGCATTATGCGGTGCACTTACCTATGCAGAGATCGGGAGCCGCTATCCTGTTACGGGAGGTTATTATAAGGTTTTTGCCAAAGCCTATCATCCAAGTATAGCTTTTGCCATTAACTGCATCATACTGGTAAGCAATGCTGCAAGCATAAGTGGTGTTGCATTGATCGGGAGTGGTTATTTATTAAAATTATTTCCGGGTAACTGGACAGATATTGACAAGGCAATTGTGAGCTCTGTTGCCATTCTTATTTTTTATCTCATCAATTTAAAAGGATTAAGAACCAGTTCTACCACACAGAATATTTTAATGATGATTAAGATCACCATGGTTGTGGTATTAATATCTGCTTTATTTTTCCCGGATAAATATGCAGTGAACGATGCTGCAAAAGCTGTTGCTGCACCAGAACATGCATTTACCTGGATAGATTGGGGCAAAAGCCTTGGCCTGAGTTTAATTGCCGTATCCTTTACCTACGGCGGTTACCAGCAAACCATCAACCTGGGTAATGATGTGCAAAATCCATCTAAAAATATTCCCCGGGGTATTTTCATCGGCATCCTGATCATTATCGGGTTGTACATGCTGGTAAACCTCAGTTATTTTAATGTGGTTGGTTTTAACCAGATGAAAGGCGAAAGGGAAATTGCTTACGTGGTAATTGAAAGGATTTTTGGCACCGGTGGAGCATCTGCATTTTCGGCATTTCTTTTCCTGGGTGTGCTGGCCTATGTAAACGGGTCGCTGTTAAGCAACCCCCGTGTAATGTATGCCATGGGCGAAGACGGTAGTTTGCCAAAAATATTTGCCCGTTACAATAAAGACTCTAATGTTACTACTTTTTCATTAACCGTTTTTTCTGCGCTTTGTATCGTTATCCTCTATTTTGCACAGGAATTTGAAAAGATATTGACCTTCACCATTTTCCTGGACAGTTTTGGAATGATATTAAGCTGTGCTACCATTTTCTGGTTTCGTAAAAAAACCAAACACCTGGACGGGACCGGGATCTACCAAATGAAATTTTTCCCGTTGATGCCGGTGGTCTTTATGCTGGCATATCTTTTTGTGGCTGGCAGCATAACCTTATCCGACCCCGGAGCTGCATTAACCGGAATAGCCGTTCTGGCTGCTTTCGTTATCATTTACTTTATATTAAAACAAAAAAACGGCACAAATCCACAAAACTGATACTGTTGCACATGAAGGTCTGGGGCTTTAATACCCTGTTAAAGGAGTGACTCAAAAGGGGTTACCGCCTGTACAATTGTTTTATTCGTTTTACCCCGAGATGAATTATTTTTGTACTATGCGTTATAAACTTATAACCCTTATTGTTTTTTTGGCTGCTGCCGGCACTGTAAAAGCGCAGGAAAAATGGAGTTTGCTGAAGTGTATTGAGTATGCCATGGCAAATAACATTTCAATAAAGCAGGTTGATCTGCAAAGTAAGGTTGCTGAATTGACCCTGAAGCAAAGTAAATACGGCCAGTTACCCAACCTGAATTTCAGCGGCGGGCCAGGGTTCAGTAGTGGACGAAACCAGGACCCTACAACTTTCAGCCTGATCACACAAAGTTATTTATCGGCCAATATGCAGCTGCAAAGCAGTGCAGAGATCTTTAACTGGTTCAGCAAGCGCAATACGATACTGGCCAACGAATGGGAATTAAAAGCTACCCAGGCAAATACCGATAAATTAAAGAATGATATTGCGCTGTCTGTTGCCAATGCTTACTTACAGATCTTGCTGGCTAAGGAGCAGGAAAATATTGCAGGTGTTCAGCTAACACAGTCTAAAGCACAATACATTAATACACGCAAACTGGTGGATGCAGGCAATTTACCGGAGCTGAATGCGGCAGAACTGGAAGCCCAGGTTGCCCGTGACAGTTCCAATGTGATCAGCGCCAAAGGAAATGTAACACAAAGCATCCTGTCTTTAAAATCATTGATGGCCATTGATGCTGCTGCTCCCTTTGAGATTGAAACACCACCTGCTGAAAAAATTCCGGTTGAAAAAATTGCTGACCTGCAACCGGAATCTGTTTATGCCCTGGCAATGGCAAATATGCCACAGCAGCGGTACAACGATTTTAAATTGAAGGCAGCACAAAAAACATCAGCAGCAGTTAAAGGAAGTCTATACCCAACAATTTCTGCTTTTGGAAGCCTTGGAAGCAGGTACAACAACAGGGCTCAGGAAGTTACCGGATCATCTAAAATAACACCTCCGATCGGAACTGTAACTATCAGCGGAACACCCTATAGTGTTTTCCCGCTTGAGCCGTACACTTTATACAGCTATGGAAAAACACCGTTTTTTTCGCAGTTAAATCAAAACTTCAATCAATCTGTAGGTTTAAGCCTGAGCATTCCCATTTTTAATGGATTGAGTGCCCGTACCAACTACCAGAAAACTAAGATCAATATAAAAAACCAGCAACTGCAGAAAGAGGCAGATGGTCAAAAACTAAAGCAGGATATTTACCAGGCTTACAATGCGGCCGTGGTTGCCCTGGAAAAATACAATGCCGGCAAAAAAGCTGTAGAAACTGCCGAACGTAGTTATTACTACGCTCAAAAAAGATATGATGTTGGGATGACAGCAACTTTTGAATTGATAACAAACCAGAATAACCTGCTTACTGTAAAACTGCAGAATGCATTGAACCAGTTTGATTATGTTTTTAAAATGAAAGTGCTGGAGTTTTATAAAGGGCAGGGATTGAAGTTTTAATAAAAGACCCCCTGCGCCCCTCAAGCGGGAACAGGGCCTGAAATTTTTTAACCTCTTTTACTAAATTGAAAAGTGGTGGCGAATTAAGGGAGCGCAATAAAGATATATTGTACAAGGGTGCGACGCCAATAAAGCTCAATAAAGAACTTTTGCCGGGCACATAAAAAATAAACAATGAGTAAATCGCTTAAATGGATCCTGGTTGGATTGGGTGGCCTGATAGTATTACTTGTAATACTGTCAAAAGCCGGTGTGTTTGGAAAAGATGAAGGTTTAAAAGTGACTGCCGAAAAAGTGCAGAAACGTACCATCACCGAAATTGTAAATGCCAGTGGTAAAATTTACCCCGAGGATGAAGTTAAAGTAAGCCCCGATATCAGTGGTGTTATTACTGAGCTGACCGTTCAGGAAGGAGATACCGTAAAGCGCGGACAACTGCTGGCCCGTATTG
This sequence comes from Ferruginibacter sp., assembly GCA_046070545.1. Classification (GTDB taxonomy): domain Bacteria; phylum Bacteroidota; class Bacteroidia; order Chitinophagales; family Chitinophagaceae; genus Ferruginibacter. The sequence continues at coordinate 106 of JBJTMN010000179.1, read as the reverse complement.
ATCCCGATGTTTACAATATACAACGCAGCCAGGCGGCCAGCGGGGTGGCACAATCGCAGGCACAGGTAAGCAGTGTACAGGCCCAGGTAAGTAATGCACAGGCGGC
>JBJTMN010000178.1:0-5222 GCA_046070545.1 Ferruginibacter sp. | reverse complement strand
CTGCAAAACCGCAGGACCTGTTTATTTTTTACTACGCTGGCCATGGGGTGATAAATGACAAGAACCAGTTCTTCCTGGTACCTTATGATGTTACACAATTGTATGGAAATGATGGTGCCCTGGAACAAAAAGGTTTTAGTGCTGTTGAATTGCAGCAAATGAGCAAAAATATAAAAGCTCAAAAACAATTATTTATTTTAGATGCCTGCCAGAGTGCCGGCGCATTGAATGCTGTGGTTAGTTCAAGAGGAGCAGCCGAAGAAAAAGCGATTTCTCAATTGGCAAGAGCCACAGGGACTTACTGGCTTACAGCCAGCAGCAGCGAACAGTTTGCGTCAGAGTTTTCGCAACTGGGGCATGGTTCCTTTACTTATTGTTTGTTACAGGCTTTTAATGGTGATGCAAATGCAGGGGATAAAAAATTAACCGTAAAGATCCTGGATGCATACCTGCAGACAAAAGTACCGGAGATAACACAGAAATATAAGGGCACGGTGCAATACCCGGTAAGTTATAGCTACGGAAATGATTTTCCGATCATTATGGTAAAATAAAAAATAAAGAATCGCAGCATGAAGCAGCATTTTAAATTTCTTTCAGTTTTTACAAGAGTTATTTTATTATTTGTTGTTACTATACCTGTAAAATCATGGGCCCAGCGCCCCGAGCTGATCATTCCGGCAACGCACATTGCAAGGTCTGTGATTATTTCCCCAGATGATAAATGGTTGGTATCCGCAGGTGGCGAAGGGTTGAAGATATGGGACAATAGAACGGGCAGCCTTTTAAAGAACCTGGCACCCGGACGTAAGAATAACGAGCGTTTTGATGCCGGCCGTATTAATATGGCCATTGATAATGCAAGCCGTTTGCTCGCCATGCAGATAGAAGACACGATCTATTTTTTCGACTTTGATAAATTTGCTATCACTAACAGGGTTAAAGTAAATGGCAGAAGAACCGCCATGGTCTTTTCGGCAGACGGAACTGAATTGTTTGCCGGAGGTATCAATGGAGAAAAATTCGACACCTACATTTTTGAAAAGATCGGACTGGCCAATGGTAAAACGACCTTTCTTCAGAAAATTGATATTGTTACCCAGGCAACGCATGAAGTAACCAGGCTTAGTATTTCGCCTGATGGAAAGGATCTGTTGGTTTACGACCAGGTATTGGGCGGATGGTTGCTGGATGCAGCAAACGGATCGATCAAAAAATATTTCAGTGATAAATTATTTATCTACCCATTTGGCTTCTTACCCAATGGAAATATCCTGGCTTATGGTGGTGAAAAAGAAAAACTATTGAATGTGCAGGAACTTGATCGTAAAACTTATCAGCCGTTGCGAAAATCCAAAACGCTTTTTAAGGATGAATTCGTTCCGGCTACATCCAATGTTACTACCTATTTTTCTTCATCAGGAAAAATAGGGCTGATGTACCAGAATAATTTCCTGGTTTTTAACCCGGCTGATTTTACAGCCACTGCAAAAAAAGAATTACAGAAAGGAGAGAAACTGGGTATTGTTGATAAACTCAGTTTTGCTATGTCGGCTTCCGGTAACAGTTATGTGAACGGAATTGAGATGACAAAGAACAATTCTGTAACGCAGGAGATCGTTTCTCGCTACGGCGAGTTTCCGCTTGATAGTTATGTACAGTTTGTCTTTAAACACACCAATGGCGTTTGTTTAAAAGACAGAACGCTCACATTTGAGAACGGTGTATTTAACATGAGAATTGTGCCGCCACTATCTTCCACGGAAAAAATTGATTACTCTAATTTTTTGTACAGGGTGACCAAAGACGGTAAAACCGGGTTTATCTACAACCAGTCTTACGGGTTGTTTCGCTTTGATCCAAATGTATCCAAAATCGAATACGAATCGGTTACAAAGATCAATGCAATGAAGAAGGATTTTGTAGGTATGCAGATATTTGATGACCTGAACCTGCTGGCAATGATCGGTGATGAAGGTATTTATGTACTGGATCTCAAAACGCTGAAAGTGTTGTACATCGTGGATATCCCGATGGGTCTTCATTATGGAACCTTTGAAAGGCTGAATAAATTCTGTGATATATCGCCGGATAACACAAAAATGATCCTATTCGCTGAAGCAAGGGATAATGTAAAAGAGATTTTTGGCGACAGCAGTAATTTTATTTCCTGTGTTGATTTATCTGACAGAAATGAAAAATGGAGTTATCAATCTGCCAATATCCAAAACCTGCGCTTTATTGATAATGGGAAAAGGTTATTGTTTACCTCAAACGATAAACTGATATACCTGGATGCTGAGACCGGTAAAGAATCCGGTCCGGTTGTTCAATTGCCGCCGGCCGTTTACTCAACCTATATTGCGCCCAGTGGAAGAACGGCTGCAACGCAGATTTCTATTGACCCCAACAGCAATGCAGGTTATAATATTGGCTTGGTTGATGTGGTCAACAGGAAAACGAATGGTGTTATACCGGGAACAGGCGACGATGTAAGTGGCCTTGTATTTATGAAGAATGAACGCTACATGCTGAGCGAAGAATATGGTGGCCTTTGCTTTTGGGATATGGAAAAGAAAAGACAGATCGGTAAACTGTATATGTTTGAAAAATCGGCGGATTGGGTTTTGTTGACTGATGACGGTCGTTTTGATGCTACTGAAGGCGCATTGAAGAAAATGTATTTCACCAAAGGCAAAGAAATTATTCCGTTGGAAAGTTTATATGAGAAATATTATGTTCCGGGACTCTTAAAACAAATATGGGATAATACATTACCCAATAACGTACCGGATATCGGTGATATTCAGTCTCCCCCTTCTATAAAGATTTCTTTGCAGACTGCTGAGCGAAACCTGGAAGTTGCAGATGATGTAAAAACAATTGAGGTTGATAAAGAACAGGTAACTATTAAAGCGGAAGCTGATGGATTGAAAGATGTGGTTACCGAAATACGTTTATATCAAAACGGGAAGCTTGTACATACAACAAGAAACCTGACTGTGGAAGATGAGAACAAGGGGGATAAGACCATGACCAAAACTTTTTCAGTAACCTTAAATGCAGGGCCCAATAATTTTAAGGCTGTTGCCATCAACAGCCAGCGTACCGAAAGTGTACCGGCTGAACTGATCGCAGACTACAAACCTTTGGTCATTCCCGTTAAACCAAAAGAAAACGATATTCAGCTTTATCTTTTGGTAGTTGGCGTAAATACCTATAAAAATCCAAAGTACACATTGAACTACGCCCAGGCAGATGCAACAGCATTTACAGAAGCACTTACCGCTGGTTCGCAGGGTTTATTCGGAAAAATCAATACAACGTTTTTAAAAGATGCCGAAGCAACCAGGGAAGGCATTACAGCTGCTTTTGATAAAATAAAAGCCGCTGCAAATCCCCAGGATCTTTTTGTTTTTTATTACGCCGGCCATGGTGTGGTAAATGATAGGAAAGAATTTTTCCTGGTACCTTATGATGTAACACAGTTGTATGGTAATGACGGGGCGCTGGCACAAAAAGGTTTTAGTGCTTCAGCGCTGCAACAAATGAGCAAGGAGATAAAAGCACAAAAACAACTTTTCATTTTAGATGCCTGCCAGAGTGCAGGAGCACTTGAAGTAGTAGCAGGTGCAAGGGGTGCAGCTGAAGAAAAAGCTATTGCACAATTGGCCAGGGCTACCGGCACACAGTGGCTGACTGCATCAGGAAGCGAGCAGTTTGCATCGGAGTTTTCGCAACTTGGCCATGGGTCATTTACCTACTGTTTGCTGGAAGCATTTAAAGGAGATACAAATCCCCCGGATAAAAAATTGACTGTGAAACAGCTTGATGCATACCTGCAAACCAAAGTGCCCGAAATAACACAGAAATATAAAGGTACGCCGCAGTACCCGGCGAGTTACAGTTACGGAAACGATTTCCCGATCATCATTATAAAATAAACCAGAAAAATAAATAAAACCAATCATTATGTACAAGTTCTTACTGCTGATCGTAATCAGTTTATCAAGTTTAAATTTATTTGCACAGCAGCCTGCTGTTGTTGCTGCGGCAACACCGTCTGTAAACAAAGTGGTGCCGGTAGTGCCCACCAAGGAGCTGAGAAAACAGATGGAACGTAATTTTAAAAGGAAAAAATTCAAAGCCGTTATTCCAATCGCCGATACTTTGTTAAAGAGAAATCCTAAAGAAGAAAATGCCTTTGTGAAAAAAGTTGTTAGCCAGGTAATGTTAAAAATGGATAAGCCTGCTATTGAAACTTTTAAAAAATGGTATAAGAATAAAGACACAGCAGCCACCAATATTTGCCTGGTGCCATACCAGTTTGAGTTTGTGAAAACCAAAAGGTCTGCTGATATTTATTATAAATCCGCCATGACACTGGCACCCAAAAATGGTATTCCTTATATCATGTATGGGGCCGATTTTGCAGATGCAGACCAACCGGAGAAAGCATTGCAGTATGTTGAGAAGGGATATAACCTGCTAAAAGGTCAATATAAAAAAAACTATGCAAGTACCTATGCAGCTGTTTTACATAAAGCCGGGAAAAAAGCGGAAGCGTATAAGCTACTGGAAGATGAAATGGCAAATGGCAATAATACCGAAGATGTGATCAGGGAGTATTTCAGGTGCTACCTGATCGACAAACGTTTTGAAGATGGCATTGCCAAAGCCACTGAATTTATTGAAAAAGACCCGCAGGCAATCTATTACAGGAGAAGAGGTTCATTTTACAACGAAATAGGTAATAGTGAAAAAGCCTGTGAAGATGCAGTAACCCTGAAAGATAAATTTGGCACCGGCGATTTCTGGCAAAAGGAATTCAATTGCCCTGAAGTGATGGCACCGGTTAAGCCTGACATGCAACGAACTTATATTTATGAAGTGGTCTTCCAGGGCAATACGTATGATTTCAGGGTAACAAACCCCAAAGTGGATATGGACAAAGGCATTTCTTTTAAATACAAAATGACCGGCGATGTTGGTATAACCGGTTTGATCACTATCAGTAAAGAGGCAATAGATACAGCGCATATACAAATGAACAGGTTTGCCGGTGGCAATAAAGATCTTACTGAAGAAACCACTGTATGGGTAAGTAATGCGGTTTTCAATGAATTAAAAACAAAGGGAGAATCATTTATCCAGGCAAGTATTTTCAGTGCACAGGTCTTCCAGGTGGTTGATGAAGATGACCCTTTTTATGTTGTTAAGGT
>JBJTMN010000177.1:0-3122 GCA_046070545.1 Ferruginibacter sp. | reverse complement strand
CACGGTGCACATAAATTTCGCAATCGAAACCGCTGCCTAAAATATTTTTACCCAGGAAGCCATTTTGTTTTGCTTCTGCAATAGCCTGTTCTAAAATATCAACGATCCAGTGGTATTCACCACGTATGTATATGTATGAAACATTGGAACCAAGTGCGAAAGAAGAAACGATCATTCCTTCAATTAAAATGTGCGGAATAAATTCCATCAGGTACCTGTCTTTAAAAGTACCAGGTTCGCTTTCATCGGCATTGACCACCAGGTGGCGGGGAATACCTTCGGGCTTGGCAATGAAACTCCATTTCATGCCTGTAGGAAAACCTGCACCACCGCGGCCTCTCAGCCCGCTCTTCTTCACTTCTTCCACAATATCGGCTGGAGCCATTTTCAAAGCCTTCTCCACACTGCGGTAGCCGCCTTCACGGCGGTACACATCATACAACCTGATGTTTTCTACATGTGCTTTTTCTAATAATAGTTTTTTGCTCATACCCCAAACCCCTAAAGGGGCTTTATAGATTAAAATTATTTATCGTTCTTTTTATAATTCAATTACCACTTTATTCATTGTTCTGTTTCATCCAAAATCTCCAGGTTGCCCCTTCAGGGGGCAGAAGGGGTTTTCACCGCCTGCCTTGCAAACAATACCCAGCGTTTCCCTTTCTTCACCCATACTTCCAGTACTCTTAGGTTATAGTTATTAACTGATGTACCTTTTAAAGTAGCCGCAATATTTGCCACGAACCGGACATTCGCCATATTACCATTCATCATAACTGTAATACTGTCTTCCTTAAAAGATTGATAACTGATATAACCTCTTTCAAAATCTTTTATCAAATCAGTTTTGGTTTGTATCCAGCCATTGCTATGTCCGTAACTCAGCGCCTTGTCCGTTTGCTGGTTTATGGAAACAGTATTCTTATTAACAAGCGCCTGGTGAAATTCTTTTACTGATGTCACCAGTTTTTCTTCATCTGTTTGCGCTTTTGCAAATGCAACTAAAAAGAAAAATAATATCGTCAATGAACTTTTCAATCTTAATTCGCTTTTGCCCTGCATTCTTCAATGATGGCATCTACTTTTTCTTTGGTAAGATGCTCACGGTAGTTTTTACCAAGTTGCATCATCGGTGCATAACCACAGGCACCCAGGCACTCTACCGTTTTTAATGTAAACATGCCATCAGCGGTAGTTTCGCCCACCCCAATGTTCAGTTTCTCTTTGATGTAGGCAATAATATTATCACTGCCATTCAACATGCATGGGCCGGTCTGGCATACCTCAAACATATATTTACCAACCGGGCTTAAATTGTACATGCTGTAAAAACTGGCCACTTCATACACTTCTATTGGCTCAATATGTAAGATAGAAGCCACATAATCCATTACCGGCACATCCAGCCAGCCGCCAAATTCCTGCTGTGCCAGGTGCAATACCGGCAGCAATGCACTTTTATGCCTGCCTTCGGGATAGCGGGAAATGATTTCCTTTACCTCGTTTAATTTTTCTTCAGAAAACTGCATCATTACTTAATTTATCAAATACTTTTTAGGTATTGGTTGTTCCTTTGTTTCGTTGTCAAATACCCAGGATAGTATCCAAAACCTTGTTCCGTCAAAATACAACTGAATACTGTTAATCCCTCTTTCAATAATTGGCCCATCCACAACATTCCTCGATTCATATGTACTCCACACATGGTATATTGCTCCAAAATTTTCTACTTTCCTGCTGATCTCCTTTTCGTAAAAGCCATCTTTCTCAAGATATGCATCAGAGTTCTGGTGAAATTGCTTTAATGTGATGAGTTTGAGACCAGTTTTTCCATCCTTATTTTTTTGCGCCATACCCACCAATGCATCAGGAACATGTAAGAGGCTATCTCTGGTGTAGCTCACTTTTTCTCCTTTCTTCACAGTCACTACATCATAATACGCTTTAATAATTCCATTCAAAGTTCCCACTTCATCACCAAATACTGTTTTTTGCTGCGCCTGTATTGATGTTGCAACAAAAAAAACTGCTATCAATAAAACAATTCTTGTTTTCATCTTATGCATCCATTTCTCCTGCGATCAAATTCAAACTACTCATGGTTATTACCGCATCACTCAGCATACCACCTTTCACCAGCTCCTCAAACGCCTGGTAATAAATAAAACAAGGCCTGCGGAAATGTAAGCGGTAAGGCGTTCTTCCTCCGTCACTGATCAGGTAAAACCCAAGCTCACCATTGGCACCCTCTACCGAGCTGTATACTTCACCAGCAGGCATTTCTGTTTCACCCATCACTATTTTAAAGTGATAGATAAGTGCTTCCATTTTAGTGTACACATCTTTTTTCTCAGGCAGGTAATAAGCTGGTGCATCCGCATGAAAGACTTCAGCATCTGCTCCTTTAAATTCCTTTACTTTCTGGAAAGCCTGCTCAATGATACTCAGGCTTTGCCACATTTCTTCGTTACGCACCAGGAACCGGTCGTAGCAATCACCGGTGGTACCAACAGGAACCGTGAAATCAAAATCCTGGTAGCTGCTGTAAGGAGTATGAACCCGTACATCGTAATCAACACCGGCAGCACGCAGGTTTGGTCCTGTAAATCCATAGTTCAATGCACGCTCGGCAGAGATTGGGCCACAGCCAATCGTACGATCCATAAAGATGCGGTTACGGGTAAACAGGTTTTCAAACTCTTTTAATACTTTAGGATACTCCTTTAAGAATTTTTCGAGTTTTGCGAATGCCGTAGGAGTGAAATTCCTTTCAAAACCGCCAATACGCCCAATAGTAGTAGTAAGACGGGAGCCACATATTTCTTCATATATTTCATAAATAAGTTCACGATACTGCATTACATATAAGAACCCCGAAAATGCGCCACTATCTACGCCTACAATTGAATTACAAATAAGATGATCGGCGATCCTGGCAAGTTCCATAATGATCACCCTCAGGTAATCTACACGTTTGGGTGTTTGTATGCCCAGTAATTTTTCGCAGGTAATATGCCAGCCCATATTATTGATGGGTGCGCTGCAATAGTTAAGCCTATCGGTAAGTGGCGTAATTTGGTATAATGGCCGGCGTTCGGCAATTTTTTCGAAAGCCCGGTGAA
>JBJTMN010000176.1:0-7498 GCA_046070545.1 Ferruginibacter sp. | reverse complement strand
ATCAGCACACCTTTCTTTCTTAAAGCAAACAATTCTTTACCCAGTTCATAATGATATCGGGCAGGTTTGGAGTAATCGATACTTAATTGCAGCACCGGTATGTTTGCGTTGGGATACATATGCCTTACCACCGTCCAGGTTCCATGGTCTAATCCCCATTCATGATCCAGCTCCACTTTGGCTGTATGTATCAGTCGGGCTGTTTCCCTTGCCAGTGCAGGATTACCCGGTGCCGGGTATTGCACATCAAAAAGCGCCTGTGGAAATCCGCCAAAGTCATGAATGGTTTTAGGAAAGTCCATGGCAGTGATCTTTGTGCCTTTGGTAAACCAGTGTGCCGACACCACCAGCACCGCTTTGGGCACCGGGATCTCTTTGGCCATTTGTGCCCACCTGCGGCTGAATCCGGTATCTTCAATGCCATTCATAGGTGATCCATGGCCCACAAATAATACAGGCATCAGCTGATCCTGTTCCGGTAAACTATCGGTAAAATTTTTAAATGCTGCAAGTGTTGTCATACTCAATGCGCCGGCGGCGACTGTTTTTATAAATTGTTTTCTTTCCATAAAACTCATCCTTAGTCTAAGTTCGGACAAATCTTCTTGCTTTGCTACATATTCCCTGCAAACTGGATGTAAAGAGGATGAAAAAATGCATTACACAAATAAGAGTAAATTATTATGATCCCTGGCGTATCCAAAAGACCTTCAACAAATCATCAACAAGCGGGGCTGCCCGGCCTTTTCCTGCGGGGCACGATGAACACAGGGAAGCACCCGGCTTCCCGGATGATCTACTGCCAATCTCCACATACTACCCAGGCCCAGGCCAACCGGCTTGGCTGTTGCTGCAGCCTGGTAGTGCAGGTCAAAAAAATGCTCTGTTAAAAATGCTTCAAAACCAGCTACTGGTCCGCTGTATAATTTTTTAAGTTCATCACGTAATTCAGGAATAAGCACTTTTTGTGTGGCTTGTGCATTGGGTAGAATTTCACTTGCCGCGCCATAGTAGGTGCATAAAAAAGTATCGGTAGCTACCGGGGAACGGTCAACATGATAAGAATAAACATCTGTTGGAAAGAACGGGTATTCATCATCCCGGTCATAACACCTGATCACATTCAACACCGGAGCGGCACCATAAGCTTTCAATAATGTAAGATCATGCAACAGTATTTCACGGGCAAGCTTTCCATCATCACTTAAACGAAGTGCCAGCAGGTCCTCTTCATCCAGCACGGTTATATTGCCTTCCTCGCGTACCTTATTTACGATCTCTTCAAAATCACCGGTTAGTATGCGGCTCCAGCAAATAGCATTTATGGCCCCATCAAAAGGTGTGGAAACAAGTGCTTCAAAATTGCTGACATAATGAATCTGATTGCCGGTTTCTGGTAAATGGCTCATCATTGTTCAAACAGGTATAAAATCATTCAACGAAATTAGTCATACTTAACAAGTAATTCAATTCATTCCGGGCGGGGTAAGGGGAAGTCTTGGCGATACCAACGAAAGCCACCAAGTATTATTTTAAACAGTACCCCCATTTTACCGAACAAAGTTGTGTTTTTAAGCACCCTTCTTCGTTACTTCTTCGGGGTAACTTCGATACATGTTGCTTAGCTTCCGAACAAGACACGAAGCATACCAAAAGAAAAGCAGGCTAATACAGTGTCCAGGATCCGGGGTTTTCATTCCTGCCAATAACCGGCCTTTTTGGTTACAAAAACCGGGCAATTCAAAATGAAAATAAAATGTAACCATTTCAAAAAACTCAAAAATGTAACTGTAACAAAAGCGGATATTTAAAACGGTTACAGAAAAGCCGGGCCCGGAATGGCATTGAATAAAATAAGAGCTTTCAGGCTGAGCTTACCCGGGAGTAAAACAGGATTGGTACGTATTAAGCGAGACTTTTAAAAAGTAAATATCTCCTCTTCCACCAGGCCCAAATTTTATAGTATAAACTTTCCATTATTAATATTTTACTAATTATAATATATTTATTTATGCTTAACTTTTACACATTTTGTCAATTATTGAAAAAATAACGCAATAAATTTTACTAAAAATGTAATTTAGCAGCTTAAATTACACTTATTTATCGTTATTTATTTTTTTATAATATAAAAATGGGTTCATTTTATGAGTAAAGTAAGAGCAAAACAGATCCTGCCTTTCATACTGCTGGTTGCAATTGCCCTTATTGCCATGTTTATAAAACCTGAGGCAGATTATGTGCCTGCTGCGAATGAAACAGCATATAGCGCTTCTGACATTGCCTGGGTTTTAGTTTCTACCGCACTTGTATTTTTAATGACACCCGGCCTGGCCTTTTTTTACGGAGGAATGGTAAACCGTAAAAACGTTATTTCGACTATGATAAAAAGTGTGGTTGCGGCCGGTATCATAGGTGTGCTTTGGGTAACCTGCGGATTTAGCCTTGCCTTTGGCGATTCGATCGGTGGTTTTATAGGTAACCCTTCAACCTATGCTTTTTACCATGGCGTAAAAGGGGGTGCACCCTGGGTGGGAGCTCCTGCAATTCCGCTAAGCCTGTTCTCTCTTTTTCAATTGATGTTTGCGATCATTACACCCGGCCTGGTGGTGGGTGCCGTTGCAGAAAGGATACGTTTTACATCCTACGTTTTATTTATTGTACTGTTCGCCCTGCTGGTGTATGCACCGGTTGCTCACTGGAGCTGGCATCCAAACGGATTCCTGGCAAAAATGGGCGCCTGGGATTTTGCGGGCGGAACCGTTGTGCATATAACAGCCGGTTGTGCAGCCCTGGCAGGAGCACTGGTATTAAAAAGAAGAAAATCGCATATTGACAATAAAGAAATTCCGCCTGCCAATGTTCCCTATGTTTTAATAGGTACCGGTTTGCTTTGGTTCGGATGGTTCGGTTTTAATGCAGGCTCGGCATTGGGCGCCAATACACTGGCTATAAATGCACTGGGTACCACAACCACTGCCGCTTCAGCAGCTGGACTTGCCTGGATGTTCTTTGATGTTATAAAAGGGAAGAAACCTTCGGTGCTTGGTTTTTGTATAGGCGCTGTTGTGGGCCTGGTTGCCATTACACCGGGTGCAGGCTATGTAGGTATTTCGCAAAGTATCATCATTGGTTTGGTTGGCGCCATTGTCTCCAATATTGCAGTAGGCATTAAACAACGTTCTACACTGGATGATACCCTGGATGTGTTTCCCTGCCATGGCCTGGGCGGTATGACAGGTATGCTGCTCACCGGCATTTTTGCCAGCACAGCTGTGCATGGTATTCCAGGAGGGCCCAATGGACTTTTCTATGGTAACCCTCATTTCTTTTTTACACAACTAAAAGCCATGGGCGTTGTTGCCGGTTATAGTTTTGCTGTTTCTTACTGCATTTTTAAATTCATCAATTTTGTTACTCCCATCAGGGTTAGCGAAAAAGATGAGGAAGAAGGTCTTGATGCAACACAGCACGACGAAAAATACCTGCAGGGAACCATATTGGTTCACAACAATGGTACCATCGAAGAAAGATCAATAACGCAATAAACTGTTGGGATTTTTCGCTGCGGGATTCAGCTCATCAAATGCTTATACATAGCAAAGCCCGGATGAAAAACTCATCCGTAAGCAAAGCAATCGTTAAAACGCCTTCTGTTTCTACAGGAGGCTCTTTTTTATCCGGGTTATTTGATGAATAATAAGCGGTCATAAAAAAGGCGGGGTAAACATTGCCGGATCTGACCTTATACCAAAAAGCAACCTTATACATTTCTTTTCCGATTTGGTTTTGTGAAATCGTATACATGAAAAAAGAGCTGAACCAGGTTGGTTATTCCACCATTTCCAAACTTAAATTGATAAGTGATGCGGATACATTCGATCAATCGGCGCCCTATTTTCATATACAGCATGAATTCAATGAGCTCATAAATACAGGTTCCATTACCACGCCTTTAGGATTTCAGCCGCTGGATAATAGTTTTAACCGCTTTGTGAAACGCGGTATAGACATCGTCATTTCATTATTGTTTCTCATTTTCATTTTTTCATGGCTGTTTCCCATCATTGCCGTTATCATAAAACTGAATTCCCCTGGGCCGGTACTTTTTTTACAGAAAAGAAATAAGCGGAATGGCGAATTATTCAATTGCATAAAATTCAGGTCGATGTACCTGAATACCGATGCTGACATTTTACCCGCAAAAAAAAACGACCCCCGTATAACATCCGTCGGCAGGATATTGCGTAATAGCTACCTGGATGAATTACCCCAGTTTCTAAATGTGCTCTGGGGCGACATGTCGGTTATTGGCCCCAGGCCGCACATGGTAAGCGATAACCTGAAATTTGATGAACTCATAAAAAATTATAGCTACCGGCATAAGGTTAAACCGGGTATCACGGGACTGGCACAGGTATTAGGCTATGTAGGCGCTGTTGAAGAAACGCAGGAAATGAAAGCCAGGGTAAATATGGATATTTTTTATGCAAGGCACTGGTCACTTAAGTTTGACCTGGTAATTTTATTTCGTACCATTTTAAAAAAACTGGGAATATAAGTTTCATAAGGTTATACATACCTGCTAAAAGAGCAACATTCTATGTGAGAAAGATAATCAGGAACATACTTCAGATTCTGAATACAAAAGAAAAAAAGCAATTCTTCGGTTTGATACTGATAGATATTGTTGTGAGTATATTCGATATACTTTTCCTTGCCTTTTTATTGCTCATTATCCGTTTCTACATTGAACCCGGATCTGTACCTTCTGTATCGTTTTTACCAGCCTGGCTTTCAACACCGGGTTCTATATGGCTGATCGCAGTGTTTCTTTTACTTTTCAGTATTAAGAACGTATGCGGCTTTTTAGCTACCCGTTCAAACTATCGTTTTATAAACAAAGTTGCCATCAGGATCTCCGAACATAACCTGATCAACTACCAACAGGTTTCTTTTCGTGAATTTGTGTATACAGATTCTTCTGTTTATATCCGGAATATCTGTTACCGCCCTTTTGAGTTTTCACAATACATCCTATCCGGTTTTCAGCAAATGGTTACGCAGGTATCACTGATGCTGTTAACCATCACTGCCATTATTTTATTTAATGCTAAAATTTTCCTGCTGCTGCTGATACTTTTACTGCCGCCGGTTATTTTTGTTTTCTGGTTCATTAAAAAACGGGGCGCTGCAGAAAAGAAAAATATCCACGAATATAATGAGCTCTCTTTTAAATATGTACTGGATGCATTAAAAGGATATGTTGAAAGTAATATTTACGGCCGTAATCATTTTTTTTCAAACCGTTTCATCCATGCCCGGCAGAAATTCAGCAAGGCATTGTTTGACTCGCAGGCACTGCAAAGCCTGCCCGGTCGTATCATAGAGATATTTGCCATACTGGGTTTGCTTATCCTGATTGTAATTGCCCGCTGGACCGGCGACAATAACAGTGCCATGTTGGTAACCATCGGCGCCTTTATGGCTGCTGCTTATAAGATCATTCCGGGAATAGTGAAAGTCATCAATATCAGCGGACAAATGAAGGCCTATGAAGTTTCTGTACAGGACCTTGGGCTTGGTAAACAAACCACAACCAGAAATACCGGGGAGCAGCAACAATGTGCATTAGATTCTGTAGAACTGAAAGAACTTTATTTTACATACAGGGAACAGCCGGTACTTCAACATTTTTCAATGACAATCAATAAGGGGGATTTCATTGGTATTACCGGGGAATCGGGTATAGGTAAAACAACACTGATGAATGTGCTGCTGGGTTTTTTACCGGTGGATAGTGGTGAAATATATTTTAATGAAAATCCTGTAAGCAGTGAATCAATAAAACAATACTGGCCGGCTATTGCTTATGTAAGGCAACAAGGTTTTTTTATTCATGATACACTTGTAAGAAATATTACCCTGGAAGAAGACCACTATGACAGGAAGCAATTCCAATCTGCCATGCATATTTCCGGACTGGAAGAACTGGCCAAAACATTTCCTGAAGGAATTGAAAAGATCATTTCAGAAAATGGAAAAAATATCAGTGGCGGACAGCAACAGCGGATCAGCATAGCCAGGGCCCTTTACAAAAATGCTGATCTTATTCTGCTGGATGAACCTTTTAATGAACTGGATGCTGCATCTGCCAGCTCTTTACTGCTGCATTTTAAAGATCTGGCTGCTTCAGGCAAGGCCGTAATGATGATCACCCACGACCAGGAAAGCCTGCAATACTGCAATAAAACCATATCGATTGATGCATTCCGAAAATAAAACACTGATCATTCTTACACCCGGCTTTCCGGCCTCTGTAGCAGATAGCACCTGCCTGCCCATGCAGCAAAGTTTCGTGAAAGCACTAAAACAAAATTATCCTTCTCTCGATATTATAATATTGAGTTTTCAGTATCCCTATATCACACAAACCTATAGCTGGTTTGGCATAACCGTCATGAGTTTTAACGGGCAAAATAAAGGAGGCCTGTCCAGGTTAATGCTCAGACGTAAATTAAATGCAGTATTAAAGCAACTAAACAGCAGCCACAAAATTGCAGGCATATTAAGTTTCTGGTATAATGAATGTGCCTGGGTAGGTAATAAATTTGCTTCCAGGAACAACCTCAAACATTTTTGCTGGATACTGGGACAGGATGCCAGGCCGGCCAACAAATATCCTAAGTCACTTCAGTTACCAGCGGGTGAATTAATTGCCCTGTCAGATTTTTTGCAGGATGAATTTGGAAAAAATCATGGTATAAAGCCCGGTCATGTGATACCTCCCGGAATGGATGCTGCCCAGTTTAAAACAATTTCCAAACAAAAAGATATTGACCTGTTAGCCGCCGGCTCATGCATCCCGTTAAAACAATTTGAGATTTTTATAGAAACGGTTGCTGAAATAAAATCGAAAATACCTGGTATAAAAGCTGCCCTGGTAGGTGACGGGCCGGAAATGAGTGCAATAAAAAAACTGGTCAAAAGGTACCAATTGCAATCTACCATCACACTTACAGGAGAATTACCATACCCGGAAGTGCTTCAATGGATGCAGCGTGCAAGGATCTTCCTGCACCCATCTTCCTATGAAGGATTTTCAGGCGTTTGCCAGGAAGCATTGGCTGCAGGTGCACACGTGATCAGCTTTTGCAGGCCCATGAAACAGGATATTTCAAACTGGCATATCGTTTCTGATAAAGAACAAATGAACAACCTGGCCCTGGAGATCGTACAAAAGCGGGATCATGCTTATCCAGGAATGATCCCCTTCTGCATAGATGATACGGTAAATAACATGGTACAGTTGTTTGAAATGTAGCCTGGCTTGCTTACATCATGTAAATAAATGTACAATAGCTTTCACTATTTTTTTGGCAGGAATAATACTGAAAGGCTTATTCATCCAGGCTTTCAAAAATTGGCGGATCGCCTTTCCATTTAATTCTTTCTTCAAACATTTTTCTCCAAAATTGATGTATAATCTAAAAAGAGC
>JBJTMN010000175.1:0-3750 GCA_046070545.1 Ferruginibacter sp. | reverse complement strand
TCGGTTATCAGTTTGCTGCGCATATCCGGTGCAGCATCGGTGATCCTGAAATTGGAAATGTATGCGGCACAGGAAGCTCCCCTTGACAGCCTGAAGCAAAACCGGCGCCTGCGTATCTATCACCGGTCGGCTAAGGTACTGGATATGCCTACCAATATTTATGAAGGATCTAAATTCAACCGCTTTTGCTTCAGGCTGTCAAGGGGAGCTTCCTGTGCCGCATACATTTCCAATTTCAGGATCACCGATGCTGCACCGGATATGCGCAGCAAACTGATAACCGAAGGAAAACTGGTGAGTTATGGAATTTACTTTGATGTAAATGCTGATAAAGTAAAACCCGAAAGTTACGGAACCATCAAGGGCATTGCAGATGTGCTGAATGAAAATCCCGGGGTAAGGATTAAGATCATCGGGCATACAGATGCAGATGGCAATGATGCTGCCAATCTTGACCTGTCTAAACGCCGGGCTGCGGCTGTAAAGAATGAACTGGTTAAAACCTTTGGTATCGATGCATTACTGGTAGACACAGATGGCATGGGAGAAAGCAGGCCGGTTGCGCCCAATGACAGTCCGGCCAATAAGGCTTTAAACCGCCGGGTAGAATTCATTAAGCTATAGCTGTATCTAAAAGAGTGTATCATAAGCCCCCTTGTACGAGGGGGTTTATGATTAACATAAAAACAGATTTTTTTGCCAAAAGCTATGAATACCAGGAAATTCTTTTTAATTTGCATTCACTCCCCCGAAACAAACTCCCCCATTCGATTACAGCCAAACCTATGTAATGCCGTACCTGGTGCAATATCCTGCATTTTTTACCCTGATAGAATTGATGCTATGAGTTTATTTATCCGTTTTTTCGACCTGATGACCACTTGCTTTTTCATGTTGTGGATCATTCTGCATTTGCTTGAAAACTATGACCTTTCTGCGATTTGCCTGGCAGCTGTTCTGTTTTTCGGGCTTTGCATGCTGGGCTTACGCCTGTTGGTATATTTCAAGATCACATCACGGCGATTAAAACAATAGCCGGTTTAATAACCTGGTAAATGTCGTAAACAAGGCCCCGCATAACTACCGGACAACTGCTGTTTCCGCATATGTTTCTGCACTATTTTAACAGTTTGTACTAATCTGTTGGCAACATTTTTGTTCACATTGGTTGGTAAATACTTACTATTCATCAACTTTAAATCAACCCCTTTATGAAAATGACATTTCGCAGGTCCCTGCTTGCATTCACTTTATCAGCTTTACTTGCCGCACCTGCATTACATGCACAGGATGCAAAACAGGAAAGGCTTATGGACGATGCAGAAAATGCAAAATCTGGTTTTACTGAAAGCAATGAACAGTTGCAGCAATTGTTCGACCATGCTTATGGCTATGTAATTCTTCCCAATGTAGGCAAAGGTGCTGCAGGTATTGGTGCTGCCGCAGGCAGCGGCATTGTGTACGAACAGGGAAAAGCGATAGGTATTGTAAAGATGAAACAGTTAACTGCAGGATTACAATTTGGCGGACAGGCTTACCGGGAAGTAATATTCTTTGAAGACAAAGCCACCCTGGACCGCTTTAAAACAAATGAGTTTGAATTTGCCCAGCAAACATCGGCTACAGCAATTAATGCAGCAGATCAGGAAGATCCGCAATACAATGAAGGCATAATCGTAATTACACAAAAGAAGAGCGGGTTAATGTATGATGCATCCGTTGGCGGGCAAAAATTCAATTACGATTCTTTTTAAACAGGATATAATTTAAGAGGCTGCTTCTGATGAAGCAGCCTCTTAAATTAATATAGATACTGTATTTTTTATTTTACCAGTTCCTTAATGGCAACCTGTGGTGCCAGTACCTTATTGCATTTTTCAACTATTATTTCTTTTGAAAGATCAAAGGAAGCCCGTTGCTTTATTGCCAGGGCAGAATAACCCACCCGTACCTCATATTTACCAGCTTCAGCGATCCAGGCTGTTGTAGCAGTTTCAAAAGAACCCAGCGCATCTGCATTGAGCGTAAAGCTGATCGTTTGCTTTTGGCCTGGTTTTAAAAGAGCTGTTTTATCAAAAGCCTTCAGTTCTGTTGCAGGCTTGGCCATCTTAGCAGCCGGGGCTTTCAGGTATAACTGTACCACTTCCTTGCCGCTTACAGAACCGCTGTTGGTTACATCCACCTAAACAGTGATCTTATCTTTAAATGAAGTGCTGCTTAATTTTAAATTACTAAACGTAAAATTGGTATAACTTAATCCGTACCCGAATTCATACGCTGGTTGTACGCCAAATGTATTGTAATAGCGGTAACCAACATAGATGCCATCCTCATACATCACTTCTGCCGGTATTGATTTCATACCAAACATCCCAACTGTTGCCTGTTCAGGAAATTCCTTTCCGGGAAAACTACCCGCAGAGGGAACATCAGTATAACGAACCGGGAAAGTGGTTGCCAGTTTACCAGAAGGATTTACTGTTCCACTCAATACATCTGCCACTGCATTGCCAGCTTCCATACCGGGCTGCCAGGCCAGTAAAATGGCATCCACTTTATCTCTCCAGCTAACCACTTCCACTACCCCGCCAACATTGAGCACTACCACTACTTTTTTACCGGCTGTATGAAAGGCACTGCTTACATTGCTGATCAGGGTGGTTTCTGCTTCAGTAAGATTGAAATCATTTTCAACTTTCCGGTCAGATCCTTCACCGGCATTTCTCCCGATCGTGATCAGACCCATATCAGATTCCTTTGCCATTTTATTTAACAGCTCGGGGGTAATATTCATTTCCGCTGCACGGGGCGTAGGATTCATAAATTCTTCAAAGAAACTCTTTTTGGGATGCTTGCGTTTTTCTTCATCCAGGTATGCCGTATAGGATTGTTTTAATGTTTCATTCAGGATGTACCCTGCGTTGGTTAAACCCTGCACCAGCGAAATGGTATACGCTTCATTTACATCCCCGCTGCCGGTACCACCCGATATAAAATCATACGCAGTGTTGCCAAATGCTGCAATGTTCTTTACCTGCTTACCCATCGGTAACGCCGCAGCATCATTTTTCAAAAGAACCATACCTTCGGCAGCTGCTGTTCGTGCCACTGCTGCATGCGCAACCAGGTCTGGCTTATTGCTGAAAGCATAGTTGGCAGCAGCCGGTGTTTGTAAAGCATAAGCAACCATGCGGGTAGCATTTTCATCAATGATTTTCTCATCCAGTTTTCCGCTTTTTACTGCATCCAGTATGGCCTGGGTTTGTTGCGGGGTGCCGGGCATCAGCAGGTCGTTACCGGCCTTCATTTGTGCCACGGCATCTTTGCCACCAAACCAATCGGTCATGACCAGGCCTTTAAAGCCCCATTCTTTTCTTAAGATGGTTGTAAGCAGATCATAGGATTCGGACGTATAGGTGCCATTCAGTTTGTTGTAAGAACTCATCACCGTCCAGGGATCTGATTCTTTTACCGCGATCTCAAATCCTTTCAGGTAGATCTCCCGCATGGCCCTTTCACTTACAATGCTGTTTACCGTGTTTCTGTTCGTTTCCTGGTTGTTCAGTGCAAAATGTTTTATAGAAACACCTACGCCGTTGGACTGGATGCCGTTAACCATGGCGGCAGTCATCTTTCCGGATACCAGCGGATCTTCTGAGTAATACTCAAAATTTCTTCCGCCCAGCGGGTTGCGGTGAATATTGAGTCCGGGGCCCAGCAGTACATCTACGCCATATTCCTTTACTTCAT
>JBJTMN010000174.1:0-2985 GCA_046070545.1 Ferruginibacter sp. | reverse complement strand
ACTTGAATCCATCCTTGACCCCAAAGTATTCTTCCGCATAAACAGGCAATATATCATCAGCATTCATTCCATCGCCGAAATGTTTGCCTATAGCAAAAGCAGGGTGCTCATCAAACTTAACCCTCCGTCAAAGCACGAAACCATTGTAAGTACCGAACGGTCGGCCGATTTTAAGCACTGGCTGGGTGATGAAAAATAAGTGCATTCCGGTTCAGCTCGTAATAATCCCGGTTCAACCTTAAAATATAAGCAATGGGTGTGTTTTAGTTTTACAGGCCGTAAAGCCATTCTATATTTGTATCACAGAAGTTAAGCGTTTTAAAATTCTGTAATCCTATAGAAAACACCAACAGTTAACCAAGGAGTTCATTACCAAAGAAACACAACATTATTACAGCCCCGGACCCAACCGGGGCTTTTTTATGCCTGGTAACAGAAGTATTGACTTAAAATTCATTTATTCAGCCTTTGCTGGCAATGTAATCCCCTTTTCCGGTTCAATACAGCAAAATACCGGTTCGGTAGTAAGAACATACTGTTCAAAGCCTTTTAGTTTTGCAATAGCAAATGCTGCACTAGTTTTACATTGTAAAGCACCAATATCCAATTTAAAAAACCAGGTCCATATCTCTAAGAAAACCAAAAAATATCCAATTATCCCATTTTAAGACCACAACCCTGAATCTCTTACATCATTTCAAAACCCCCGGAAAATCCGGGGGTTTTGCTTTTACCGGACTGCTTACAGGCTGTTTTCCGGTTCAGCTGGGCAAAATACCAGTTCGGTATTAAAAACCAACCGTCGGATACCTTTTAGTTTGTAAACAACAAATACCGTATTAGTTTTACATCAGAAACCAAATCCAATATCCAATTAAGAAACCAGATCCAGTTCCTGAGAAAACCAAAAATATCCAATTATCCCATTTTAAGACCACAACCCTGAATCGCTTACATCATTTCAAAACCCCCGGTAATCCGGGGGTTTTACATTAATTACCGGCAATAGTAAAACATCATTTCCGGCTCAGATTTGCTAGATACCGGTTCAGAAGCAAAATTATACAGTTGAATCAGTTTGAGTTTTAAAACAATTAATCCCGTATTACTTTTATATCAGAAACCGAAACCAATATCCAATTAAGAAACCAGATCCAGTTCTCTAAGAAAACCAAAGGTTAAGTTAAGTATCCAATTATCCAGAAAATCCAGACATTACCACTGAACAAAAAGTTCTTGCAAATCCCCGGAGATCCGGGGTTTTGTTTTTCCACTACCTATAAAAGGCCAGTCAGCCGGTTTTACTAGGCTATTTGACTATATGATCCCGTTCGGTTACTCAAAATGCCTTTTCAGCTGCCATAATCAACTGTTGGATGCCTTTTGTTTTTACAATAACAATTGACACAGTACCTTTATGTCATCAATCCGATATCCAATAAGAAGACCAAAAAGTTAAGTATCCCAGATCCACTGAAAACCAAAGATTACCAAAGGAACCGTACACTATTAAAACCCCGTTAACCCCCGGGGTTTTGCTTTTTATATACCCCAGCTCCTTTGTTTTAATATTCAATCCTGCAAATCTCACTTAAAGCTCTAAAACGCTGCTACATTTTGCGTTTCGGCTTAGTTATTATAAATTTGCATTGTTAACGGGCAGATTTGTTTATTGTTCGGCCTGTTGATTTTTTCCAACTGAACTAATAAACGAAAGCAATTCTGCAATACTTCTCTCAGATTGATTCTCGTTTAAAGTTTATGGTAATGCCCGGAGCCTGGTCGAAGGGTTATACACTCAGGTCCTGAGCGTAGCCGAAGGATCAGAGAAACCGAAATACGAACTTAAATCAAAGCGAATGAAAACACTAAAGGATTGTTTAAAAGAAAGGATACTGATCATTGATGGCGCCATGGGCACCATGATACAGCGCCACAAACTGGAAGAAAAAGACTACCGCGGCGAACGTTTTAAGGACTGGCATACCGATGTAAAAGGCAATAACGACCTGTTAAGCATCACCCAGCCACAAATTGTGGAGGGCATTCACAAACAATACCTGGAAGCCGGGGCAGATATTATTGCAACCAATACATTTAGCAGTACATCCATTGCCCAGGCCGATTATGATATGCAGTCACTGGCTTATGAACTGAATGTGGCTTCAGCAAAATGTGCCCGCAATGCAGCAGATGCATACACCGCAAAAGATCCAGGTAAACCGCGATTTGTAGCAGGCGCCATCGGACCTTTAAATAAAACACTGTCTCTTTCACCAGATGTAAACAACCCGGGTTACCGGGCTGTAACTTTTGATGAAGTAGCGGCAGCTTATACCGAGCAGATAAAAGGACTGGTTGATGGTGGCGTAGATATCGTTTTAATTGAAACCATTTTTGATACCCTGAATGCAAAGGCTGCTATATATGCCACCAAGAATTATTTCAGGGCTGCAGGCATTCCCGAATTACCCATTATGATATCAGGAACCATTACGGATGCCAGTGGCCGCACACTAAGCGGGCAAACGCTGGAAGCTTTTTATGTTTCCATTATGCATGCAAACCCTTTAAGCGTAGGTTTGAATTGTGCATTAGGTGCGTCGGAAATGCGGCCTCATATTGAAGAACTAAGCCAGATCGCCGGCTGTTATACATCTGCTTATCCCAACGCCGGTCTTCCCAATGCATTTGGAGAATATGATGAACAGCCTCACGAAACAGCTCATATCATTGAAGAATGGGCCAAAGAAGGATTTGTAAATATTGTGGGTGGGTGCTGTGGAACCACACCCGATCACATAAAACATATTGCTGAGGAGGTGAGTAAGTTTAAACCAAGGGTGCTACCTGTGGTTGAATTAGAACTGGCTTAAAACTGAACCACCTCCTCAGCAATATGTTTTATGTGATCGGGTGTGGTTCCACAGCAGCCACCCACAATATTTACAAATCCTTCTTTGGCCCATTCTTCAATGATATGAG
>JBJTMN010000173.1:0-7846 GCA_046070545.1 Ferruginibacter sp. | reverse complement strand
CCCGGTTTTTATATGCCAAAAAATAAGCAGGATCATTTTTAATGGCAGCATTGTAATCGTTCAGCGCAGCGGTATAATTATTTTGTTTGTAATACACCATACCCCTGTCGTTATAGGCATTGCTGTAAGCAGGATTTATGGCAATGGCCTGGGTTTGATCTGCAATAGCACCGGCAAAATCTTTTAACGCATATCTGGCAAGGCCACGGTTATGCAGGGCTTTTTCATTCTTTGCATCCAGTTGTACGGCCTTATTAAAATCGGCCAGGGCGCCTGCATAATCCTTAGCCTTGTACTTAACCAGGCCCTGGTTGTTCATGTCGGTTGAAGTTTGTGCGCTAGCCGCATTACAGCAAAATAAAAAGCAACACAAAGCCAGTAAAGTCATCTTATTTTTCATACTAAATCAATTATTTCATTGTTTAAAATTAGTCTATCATCCAATTACGGTAAAATCTCTTTTATAAACTATTACAAACAACGTTCCACAAAATTAAAGGCTGGCGGGTAAGCGTATGAAAACTTTTTTAAAACCATTATCTTTATAAATACAAATAAGCAATGCAGGTATATTTACTGATCCCCTTTTTTATACTGGTCCCCTTTTTATCACAGGCCCAGCAAACTTCTGCAACGGCAAGACTTGAAAAAGGGAAACTGCTTGCAAAGCCCTGTATGGAATGCCATGCATCGCCGGGCGCTGCACTGGCCGACCCTTTGCGTGGAATCAGGAAATCAAGAACAGCGGATTATATTTACAGCCTGATCAAAAATCCCATGGTATTTGCAGATGAGAACAAGACCGCTAAAAAAGCATTTGCCAAAAGAGGATTGCAGATGCCGCCATTCCCCGACCTGACCAAAGCAGATATTAAAGCCATACTTGATTATTTTGACAGTCTGCCAACAGAAAAAAAATAAAAAACAACATGCACATACAGTACGCCACCTGCACAGCCGATCTTACCCGATGTTTTGAAGTGATGAAGGAACTGAGGCCGCATCATAACCTGGAGAGTTTTCTTACCTGTATGCAGGCCATGCAACAGGAAGGCTATCATTTGTTATACCTGGAAGATGAAGGCCGCATCGTATCGGTGGCTGGCTTTCGTTTTACTACCACCTTGTATGATGGCCTGATCATTGACTTTGATGATTTTGTTACGCTGGCCGATGGACGAAGCAAGGGATACGGGGCAGCGCTGTTTGATAAGCTGGCAGCTATTGCCAGGGAAAAAGGAATTAAGACCATTCACTTAAACTCGGCACACCACCGCTATGATGCCCATCGTTTTTACTTAAACAAAAAAATGAAGATCATTGCTCACCATTTCAGGCTGGAATTAAAATAAATCACCGGTGGTATGGAAACACATAGAATTATAGTACACAATAGAAAGAAAAACATAGAATTCTATGTGATATTCTATAACGCTTTGTTACTATGTGGTTCAAAATAAACTGTAAATAAACATGTCATCAGCTAATAACCAAAAAATAAGATCCATTTTACAACTCTACGATGCCATACCCGGGCATGAGCGTATTATTGTTGATGTACTAAGAGCTATCATTACAGAACACTTACCTGATTACTGCAAAGAAAAAATATCTTACCAGGTACCCTTCTTCTATGGCCACAAAGGCATCTGTATCATCTGGCCATCAGCAATTCCGCGTGGTGGAATTAAAAAAGGCGTGCTGCTGGGTTTCTGGTATGGCAATAAACTCACCGATGCCGATCAATATTTAACCCACGGTACCAACAAACAGATCTACTATAAGATCTACCAGGATGTGGATGAGATCGATGTAAAGGCCATTATAAAACTCCTGAAAGAGGCGGTGAACCTGGATAAGCGCCGGCGGAAACAAGTTAACTGATATCTTAAAAAGGATGTTCACCGGCAGAAATACCCGGTTCTTTAAACTACCGTGATTGTATCAAAAGGTAAAATTAGTGTACCTTAAGATACCGTGATCGGTACAGCAGCTCTGGCAAAAGGCCAGGCTTCACCGGCTTAGATGGTACAGGTTTAATTCATGTACTTTCATTTCAAATGACTATATAAACTTTGTTACTTTGCACATGAACCTGCACCTGCTGCATACCATTTCCGGCATACTCATACTACTCTGCTTAGTGTGCAAAACTTCATTACATTATTACCTGGATAATAAGCACAACAGGCATACAGGTTTTATTTATACGCTGGTAAACCCGCTTCCATACCTGCGGCTTTACCGGACAGCAGTAACTGAAAAGTTTATGCAACTGAAACGCCTGTGCAACCTGTTACTGGTACTCAGTTTTATTTCGCTGTTACTGAACCTGATGCTTGGCCTGTTGATCTTTATGAACTGAACCGTAACAGATATTGGTTGTTTTACCAGGAAGAATAAAACACCATTCTTACATTAAGTTCCGGCGGGGTTATCACAGCACGCTCTGTAACAAATAAAAGCCATGCGTGAAATCCCGCTGAGACAAAATTCAGGTAATCATGCAAGTAAGCATTACGCCCACCACATCAATCATCCTCTTCCAGTATAAATATTTCTTCCACCGGTTTATTAAACAGCCTGGCAATTTTTAAAGCCAGTACGGTAGATGGTACATATTTATTGGCCTCCATGGCATTGATGGTTTGCCTGCTCACCGAAATCTCTTTTGCCAGCTGTTCCTGCGTAAGATCCTTAATAGCCCGTTGCACTTTAATGTTATTTTTCATCAGGTACAGCTTTTGAATTTTTATATAAGATATAATTGAACCGCACGATAAAGATGATAAGAACGGTAAACATATTGTACACCATTACATCTAAAAAAGGCGTTCCATATACCAGCAGAAAGGCGATCAGCAAAAGTACATAACTTATAAAGACTGCCCACAGCATGGATGAAAGCCGGATCCCGGCTATAAACTCATCCTCATTTTTTTCCTTTGAAAAACTTACCAGTAAGGCACCAATGATAAAAACCGAACCAATTACGGTATTGGTGATATTGGTGTAACGGAAAACAAAATACTGGTAATGAAAATCTTTTCCATCATTGGCAATGGCAAATACTTTTGCCCAAAGCCATTCAGCCCCAAATTCCTGGAAGGCAAGCACAAGCCCCAGGATAGTAGCTGGTATCAGAATAATCCAGCCAATTTTTTTATACCGGTTTGGTAATAACAGTTTACCTGACATAGTTTTAATATTTACAAATGTACAGTTTATTTTACATTTAGACAAAATTTTATTACATTTTGTAACATATTTATAACATTTACTTGCTATACCCCATCCCATTTCTGTAATAAACCTAACCATGGCTACATACCGCCAGGGCAAAACTCAGCTGCCGTGCAACCCCATTTTGATATAACAGAGTTTTTTATAAAGAACCGCAGACCTGGAAGCTTTACAATACCATACGGGTATAAT
This sequence comes from Ferruginibacter sp., assembly GCA_046070545.1. Lineage (GTDB taxonomy): Bacteria > Bacteroidota > Bacteroidia > Chitinophagales > Chitinophagaceae > Ferruginibacter. Next base: position 4,411 of record JBJTMN010000173.1, on the reverse strand, counting down.
GACCCAAAGGATCATTTCAATGGCTAACCTTTATCATACCTGTTTACCATTTCTTTTACAACCTTGTACACAAAAATCAAGTATGACGCTGTATGATCACCCGTTAATGCATATCCTGCCTGCAGTTGCCGGTTCCATACCCGGTATTCCAGGAAAGCAGGTATTGGTAAATTTACTCCAGCGCTACTTTTCGTCTTATGCAGCACGTTATAACCCACTAGTATGAACTGGCACAGATTAAGCATACCCGAAGTTTTTGAATTGCTGGGCACCGGCAAAAAAGGGTTAAGCAATATTGTTGCTGAGGAAAAAATACTACAAACGGGCCCCAATGAATTACAGGAAGGAAAAAAGAAAAGCATTGCCGGCCTGTTACTGGCACAGTTCAAAGATGTAATGATACTGATCCTGCTGGCAGCGGCTGTCATATCAGGCCTTATTGGTGAACTGGCAGATACCATCGTTATCCTGGTCATAATTTTGCTAAATGCCATCATCGGGTTCTTCCAGGAATACAGGGCAGAAAAAGCCATGCAGGCCTTAAAACAAATGGCCGTTTCCCAGGCAAGGGTTTACAGGGATGGTCACATTACCGGTTTACCTGCAACCGGCCTGGTACCGGGCGATGTGATCATGCTGGAAGCAGGCAATGCAGTACCTGCCGATGTACGTATCATTGAATGCAGCAATTTAAAGATCGAAGAAGCCGCTTTAACAGGCGAATCAAATTCAATTGACAAAATCACCGGCACGCTAGAAACAGATGACCTGCCATTGGGAGATAAGATCAATATGGCTTTTAAAGGAACATTTGTTACCAGCGGACGCGGAACCGCTGTAGTGATAGCAACCGGTATGCAGACAGAACTGGGCCGTATTGCCCGGATGCTGCAGCTGGAAGAATCCGTTACGCCTTTACAAAAGCGCCTGGCTGTTTTTGGAAAAAGACTTTCCGCACTGGTACTGTCCTTATGTATTTTATTCCTGCTGGCGGGTTGGCTACGGGGTGAGGAAATTGTAAAAATGGTACTCACCAGCATTTCGCTTGCTGTAGCCGCCATTCCGGAAGCCCTGCCTGCGGTCATTACCATTTCCCTTGCACTGGCAGCAAAAAGAATGATACGGCTCAACAGCCTGGTCAGAAAATTACCGGCCGTGGAAACACTGGGCAGTGTTACCTATATCTGTACCGATAAGACCGGCACACTTACCCAAAATAAAATGCAGGTAGAAAATATTTTTGTGGATGGTACATTATATGACCGGGATACCCTCTATAACAACAAAGAACAGGAGCATGTGCATTTATTACTGCATGCCCTGGCATTGAACAATGACGCTGTGGAAGGAACAGACCATGTGATAAAAGGCGACGGTACCGAAATCGCATTGATGGAAATGTCGGGGGCAGCCAATATACAAACAGCCACCTGGCCGCGCCTTGCAGAGATCGCCTTTGATGCAGGGCGAAAACTGATGACCACTTTTCACAGTCATGATGGTAAAATCATTTCCTTTACAAAAGGTGCCCCGGATATACTTTTACATCACTGTATTCATATTGACCGCCCTGCCTTGCTGAAACAGGTAGATGAACTGGCGGCTATGGGTTACCGTGTATTGGGTTTTGCTTACCGATACTGGGATGCATTGCCCCTGAACCCCGAAACAGAAATTCATGAAAAAGGATTGCAGTTCCTGGGTTTAACGGGCATTATTGATCCGCCACGTGAAGAAGTTTTTGATGCGGTGGCCCAATGTAAAAAGGCCGGCATTGTACCGGTAATGATCACCGGCGACCACCCGCTTACAGCAAAGACCATAGCGCAGCGCATTGGAATTATAAACAGTGACCATGATATGGTAATAACCGGTAAGCAACTGGCTGCATTGAACAATGAAAACTACCTGGCTATCATTGAGAAGATAAAAGTATATGCCCGGGTATCTCCTGAACAAAAACTGCAGATCGTAAAAACACTGCAGCAAAAAGGCCATTATGTAGCTATGACCGGCGATGGTGTAAATGATGCCCCTTCTTTGAAAATGGCGGATATCGGTATTGCAATGGGTATCACCGGAACTGATGTTTCCAAAGAAGCTGCCCACATGATCTTACTGGACGATAATTTTTCAACCATTGTAAAAGCAATTCGTGAAGGAAGAAGAATTTATGATAACATCCTCAAGTTCATAAAATACCTGGTAACTACTAATTCAGGAGAACTATGGACCCTATTACTGGGGCCATTGATAGGCTTACCTATAGCGCTGCTACCCATACATATTTTATGGATAAACCTGGTATCGGATGGCCTGCCGGCCATTTCCCTGTCGTTTGAAAAAGCAGAAAAAGATATTATGGAACGGCCCCCCAGGCCACCGCAGCAGAGCATTTTTGGCAATGGCAGGGGACTGCATATGATATGGGTTGGTATATTCATGGCTGGCATCACATTATGTGCACAGGGCTGGGCCATTAATCATGGCCTGCACTGGCAAACCATCGTTTTTAATGTATTATGCCTGAGCCAGATGGGGCATGTACTGGCGATCCGTTCAGAGAAACAATCCTTGTTAAGCCTGGGTATATTTTCAAATAAACCATTGATCACTGCAGTATTGATAGCCTTGCTCCTTCAGTTTGTGATTACCTATACACCTGTTTTACAACCAGTTTTTAAAACGGAGGCATTAAAGCTGTCTGAGTTTTTACTGGTAGGAGCAGCATCATCCCTGGTATTTTTTGCGGTGGAAATTGAAAAAAAGATACGGCTTAAAAGGGAAGTTAAGTTACAGGAAGCATAATATATTTCCTTTGCTGTAACTGCAAACCGGGTATCGCAGATCCTGTACAACTTTCAGTAATAGCAGTTTACTTGACATAGTTTTAATGTTAACACAACGCAGGCAGCTATATGTACCCAAAGTTCATAACTTGCGCATTGATGAACCTGCGTAACAACGCAGTACAAACAAAACCCAACAAGAAGATGAGCCTGTCACCCATCATTGAAGTAACCGAACTACTGATTATTTACAGGAACCCGGGGGTACTGATCTTTGATGCAGGCAGTGGCAAAAATGCCCGGTCCAATTATGAGGCTGAACACCTGGAGGGCGCTTTCTTTGTTGACCTGGATACCCAGCTCGCTGCTATCAGAAGCGATGCTGCAAATGGCGGCCGTCATCCCTTACCTGCCATAGCGGTATTTGCTGAAACACTAACAGCATTGGGTATTTCCAAACATGATCATATTATCATTTACGACGACAAGCATGGTTCAAACGCAGCAGCCCGGTTCTGGTGGATGCTACGGTCGGCCGGGCATGAAAAGGTACAGGTTTTAAACGGCGGACTGCAGCAGGCAAAAAAACTGCATTTCCCCTTAAGCTCAAAAACCGAACAGGTTAAGCTGGCAGCAGCACCTTACCAGGCAGATCGATGGATATTACCCATGGTTGAAATGAACGAAGTGGAAAAAATGTCACAGGATACTGATCACCTGGTTATAGATGTCAGGGACCCGCAGCGGTATGCAGGTATTACCGAACCTATTGACCTGGTGGCAGGCCATATACCGGGAGCTATCAATATCCCTTTTACCGAAAATATGAATGAAGAAGGAATGTTTCTTGCACCCGGGGAACTGAAAAATAAATACGAAAAGAAATTCGGTGCCGTCCGTGCCGGGAATATCATCGTACACTGTGGCTCGGGTGTAACCGCCTGCCATACTTTGCTGGCAATGACTTACGCAGGAATAGCAACGCCTGCATTATATGTTGGCTCCTGGAGCGAGTGGAGCAGGAACCATAAAAAGATCGAGACTTCAGCTAACTGAAATAAAGTTCCGCCGTAGCTGCTGCTGATACGGCGTATAAACAGCATTGTGATCAGCAACCACGGCGGCAACTCAATAACTTAAACAGCTATACATACTGCTTGTTCCTACTCTCCCATGGGCTCCCAAAGCTGTATCTTATTGCCTTCCATATCCAGGATGTGAACAAATTTTCCATAATCATAAGTTTCAATAGCATCCAGGATGGTCACGTTCTCTTTTTTCAGTTCTTCTACCAGGGCCTCTACATTTTCCACGCGGTAGTTGATCATAAAATCTTTGGTGCCGGGCTCATACATTTTGGCGGCTTCGGTATTTACATTCCATTGGGTTAGGCCTTTTTTTTCAGGATCATCAGCCTCTCGCCATTCAAAACTGGCTCCATAGGGGCCTGCTTCCAGTCCTAGGTGTTTGTTATACCATTCTTTTATTGCATTGGGATCTTTACATTTAAAAAAGATGCCCCCAATTCCGGTTACTTTTTTCATACTCTATTTTTTGATTTATGATTTTTTAATTATTACACATGCTGATCGATTAAAACCACATTTCCATCGGGGTCGGTC
>JBJTMN010000172.1:0-3548 GCA_046070545.1 Ferruginibacter sp. | reverse complement strand
CATTCAATCTTAATGAACTGAAGAAAGCATAATGACTGTTTGTTAATCCCGATTCACCAACATGGCTCTGCATCTGTGTTTCGTAATCCACACCGCCAATACGCAGAAATGCAGGAATGGGAACAGGTTGTGGTACATCCACATCGCCATTTACACACAGTTTTACGCAGGTGCAATTCCCTGCATTTTCTCTTCCGGGTGTATGGCCCTTTGAGCGTGGCTCCTGCAATAAAATGGTTCCGTTCAATTGCTCTACACGGAAATACAGATCCGGACCGGCAGGCCACTCCACATTCAGCCAGCTGAAAATTGTTTTGCTGAAATCGGCTTCCGTATAATAAATTTTAAAATGGCCGCCTGCATCTGTAACTGCTTCGCCCAGGTAATCATCCTGGATAAGATCCACATCAAAAGCTTTTACTTTAACATTACCCAGCGGAACTTTCTTCTCACAAACTTCTACAAGCCCGCAAACCACATACACTTTAAATAATCTTAACAGCCAGCACCAGAATTTACTGTTGATCGCATACTCCCAGTAAGCCACAGCCTGCTGGCCGGTTTCGGTTCCTTCCTTCCACATGGGTTGCAGGGTGGTGATATGAAACTGAAAAGGTCCGCGTGGTGGCAGTGGCGTTTTAGGGCCAAACCTGATGGGCACAGTGCCACATTCGAAGTCAATGTCAAAAGCGCCGCCATCGTAATTTTTTTCGGAAAGATCAATTGAAAAATTACCAGCTTCGTCTGTAACGCCTTCGCCTATCAGTCTTTTTGAAATGGATTGCAGTTCTTCATCGCTGCGCTGGTGAAAAGTTTCTTTTTCCCTGGCAACAGCCAGTGCTGTTACATTTGCAGTTCTGTCAACTGCATAAATTTTTACATGAGCATTGTAAAGAAAGTCGAAGCAGTCTCCACAATAGAAACCCCGCAGGTTTCCTTTGAATTGATATTTCATACTATTTTTTTGAGGTGTGCCTACTCTTTGATGCAGGATTTTCGGCTTACTCCTTTTATGTTTCCGGTTAGTTCGGTTGGTATTGTTTTAAAACTTTTCGGAATTCCTTATTTTACTGATCAGCCCCAGGGATATGATACCCAGCAGGGCTTCTGCAATACCCAAATATTTAAGTCCGTTTAATCCGCATACCAGGCATGGTGGTGGATCGGGAAGTATTGGGCCACGAACAATGATTATAATAATGGTACCTCCGATGATGATAATGATGATGATGCTTAAGATCAGCATCCGCCATAAAGAAGCTAATTTCATAACTGTTGATTTTATTTGCCTACTCTCGATCCCTTTTCGGCATCCGGGTGCATACTCTTCAGGATTTTCTGCATTCTCCCTGTTAAATTGTAAACCTGGTTTAGCATAACAAATATGAAAAATGCTAAGCTGCCTGTAACGGGTATCTCTACTGAATTACTGTGGATTTACTACTCCAAAAAAACAGGTAGAAATACCTGCGAACGGGCTTTGTTTTGTATTTTACTTTGGGAATTATTAAAAAATAAAATAAAAAGTCTATGAAACTCAGAATCAACCAGGGTGCAGCGGTCCTTATCATGGCAGCTTTTACCAGCTTACTGCTGTTGAGCAGTTGCGATCATGACAACAAAAAATGTTGCGAAGGATACACCGGTAAAATAACCGACCCCAGGGCGGACAGCCTGGTAAAGCGTTGTCATTTTTTATCGAAGGATTCTATTGAATTGTGGGTTGGCCGTTATGAAACCTATAAAAAAGAATTACTAAGAGGTCAGGAGAACAGGACAGATTCCAAAGACAGTGCCAACGCAAATGCCGGGGAAATGAAAACTCCTATGGACAATATGTCTGCACGTTTTTTACTGGGAGGTTCTGTTTCCTATAACAGCTGCATCATTAAAAAATTGCTTTGTGATAAAAACTCAATAGGCCTTCGGGTGCTCTATGGTATTGGCAGCGATAACAGGATACATATTATACTGGTGGGTATTCAAACCGATTACAGTAATTTATATGTGGCCGGAGAAGATTGCTGCAACAGCACTTTAAACAAAAGCCTGGGAGCCGGTGCAGGTAGTTCAGGCGGAACTTTAGGTGGCGCTGAATTTGGCCAGATACCATAACTTCAGTGCCTAAATTACGGGGTCACCGGTTTTATTATGAATGCAGGATTAACCTATATCATGGCAATGAGTTGTACAATACCTGCTGCGGCAGGTATTTACAGGTTTAAAAAGACCGGAAACAAATTTCATCCGTTCGTTTTTATGATGCTGTGTGATATGGCCATTGAAACGATCTACTATTTGTCGATCAGGTTTCCTGCAATGGGCAGTTTTCCGCAACTGGCAGTTAATATGTACGTACTGATAAATTTTGCGCTGTTCCTGTACCTGGTGCATATCAACAACTACCTGGGTAAAAAACTGATGCAACTGCTTTTTAGCCTTGCCCTGTTGATTGCTGTAATAAATTGTTTGTATGCAGGCACTTTGTTCAGATCTTTTACAGTATTATTTTGTTTTATCTGGTCAGTAAATCTTATCATATCCATTGATATACTTTCCAGGCAGATAATGGCGCTGAATGAAAAATTGTTCAATAATTTCTGGTTCTGGGTAAGCAGCGCTTACATTTTATACAATGCATTTAACTTACTGGTTTTTATCCCGGTATTTTTTACAACGATTGATGCTACCAATGGAAAAGCCATCGGTAACATCCAGCATTTTGTAAACGTAGCCTGCTACCTGTTTTTTGCTATTGCCATTTTAAGGATACCTGCAAAAAATTTTATAAGCCCAACATAAAGCAAAGCAGAAAAAGTAAGCAGTTATGTTTAATGTAGTTTTTATTGCAGCCATCATTATTGCCCTCATCATTATCTTTTTTATTTTTTCGATCGTTCGTGAACATAAAAAGGTATTAAAATGGCAGCAGGCCCGTATTGCAGCAGAAATAAACACGTTGGAAAATGAACGCAAGAGAATAGCCGATGACCTGCATGATGAACTGGGGCCGCTATTATCGGCCATTAAACTTCAGATAAACCACCTGGAACCGAACAATGAAACCGAAACGGCGGTACTTGAAAAGTCGAGCGACCAGATAGACAGCATTATCCAGCGTTTCCGGGAAATATCCTACGACCTGTTGCCCAATACACTGGTAAGAAAGGGTTTTATAAAAGCTACTGAGGAGTTTATCAGTAAACTAAAACCTGTGCACCCGTTGAACATCAGCTTCACTTACTGCGATTTCACCATGTTGCCCGAACGGGAAATAAACCTGTACAGAATTTTACAGGAGATCATTCATAATACAGTAAAACATGCTAGGGCCACATCGCTCAGCATCAGCATACAAAAGAACAATAAAACCCTGCAGTTAAAAACCAAGGATGATGGTATTGGATTTAACTACAGTGAGAAGAAATAGATAGCCAAAGGCCTGGGATTGCTGAGCGATGTGGCCCTGGCATGTTTTATTGTATTATGAATGATCTCCTGTAAAATTCTGTACAGGTTTATTTCCTGTTCGGGCAACATGGTGAAAT
>JBJTMN010000171.1:0-2579 GCA_046070545.1 Ferruginibacter sp. | reverse complement strand
GTAAATATACACAAATCCGTTCTTAGGTATTGTTATATTTTGTAAATCGTTAAAATGGTTTTTAAGCTCACTGTTGGCGCCTACCATACTCACCTTAAAATCTATTGCTTTGAACTGCTCATCAAAAATGATGCAGTTTATAAAGGCCCTGGGCCTTAATGGGTTGGCTGTACTCTGGCTGTTCTGGCTGCTCATCATACTGTTAATACCTGTCGTACCCTGTGTAGTGTTTATTTGGGATGGTGTTACAACCCCGTGCGTCTGGGTTATGGCATTGCTGCCGCTGTTTAAAAAACCGGTTAACAGTTCAAGTACAGGAATTGTATTATTGTAACCACTGCCGGGATTATTTTGACTATAATAACTTTTGCCAAAAATATCCAGTTTATCTCCGGCCATCACTTCTAAAGTAATACCCAGCCCTGTTTTATTATCATTGCTGTTAAGCTTATACACATACTGGCTTGGGTTGGTAGTACAAAGCGTTCCGCTGCAACTGGTATTATTATTGGCCACTGCCGGTAAATTATTATTCTGGTAGGTTTGCTGGTTCTGGTTGGCATCCCTTAAATAATTGGCTGCACTGTTGGCCACAATTTTAGACTGGTCAATAGTATAAAATTGATTTTCTATGCCCACCAGGGATGGCTCCAGCGTGGTTGCCGGGTAAATATCCTGCTGGCTTTCATCGGTCAGCACCATCCTTACATTGCCCAAATGGTCCTTTATAAAATAATCATAGGCAAAATCGGCCGGGGTATTGCCAGCTGCCGGCTTATACCTGATACGCCCTTCCTCCTGCCCGGCAAACTGCAACAGGTCAGTATGGTCATCAGCTTCCGGTGAGCCTCCCTGGTTGGTAAGCTTTTTCATCCGGCATACATCTTTGAATGGAAGGCTACAGATCATTCTCAAAGAAAATCCAACGGGAGTAATTTACCATACGGAGCAGGTAGCCCGCAATGGTTTCATCCTGTCCCTTTTATCAGGGACAAAGTTTGACAAAAGAAAATACTTTACCTATTTTGGAGAAAGGGTTTACCAAAACTACATCAGTGATTAGAAATATCTCCATAACAACGTTTTGTATAATCATTCTGTCAGCATGCAGTAACAGCAGAAAGTTAACCCTGCAGGTACCCACACCGGCAATACAAAGAACAGGCGGCACCGGTTTTTATACAACAGTAGCCACCTGGAAATGGGCTGCAAGAGATTCACTGGCCGTGCAGGAAATATTATCAGGTAATATTCCTGCTTTCTTAAAAAAATTCGTTGCGGTTAGTTCTACAATTACAGACAGCATAGGCGTTTCGCATAAAGCCATCTTTTATGTATCGCCCGATTATCTTTCATTAGGCACAGATGAAGACTGGGCAAGGATCCCGCTTACGCCCATGGCAGCACAAAAAATTGCGGATAGTTTCCATTGCTTTTTACCAACCCGTAAAATAGTTGACCTGGTCTATCAGCAGTCTAAAGTAAAACTGGAACCTGTACCCATGTATGCCTTTCGCGACAGCAGTGTAACCATGTGGCAGCATCACCTCATCATTGAAGGGCAGCGTAAAGGAAGAAACGGTTTAATTGCCGGCATAAAAAAAGATGTAGTACTGTCAGGAAAAATATCAAGAGACGCAAAACCCAACAGGGAAGCCATTTACGGCTGGCACCAGTTAAATGGCAAACCTATACAGCCCCTGTACACCGGACATATAAACTGGTGGGTAGATTACAGCCATGGCATCAGGCTGGTATGTAGAAAAATAAAAGTTGACGGAAAAAAATGGATTATGAAGATGTTTTAAAAAATGTAATATTCCGGGATTTGCTGTGCGATGAGGTTGATTGTGATTTTTTCAGATACGGGTATTAAAAATCATATTGTTTCATAGCAATGGCTTGGCAAATAAATACTGTAAATCTTTTTTAGAAAAACTACATTCTGCTAAAAGCATCATAGTCCAGTAATTCAATATCGGGCGTAATATAATCCTCCTTAACCGGCTCATCCTTCATAAGGTCGGTACTCAGATATTTTTTATTGCTGTCGCAGAATACAGTTACCACATTCAAAGGCGTTGCAAGCTGTTGCTGCACCTTGATAGCACCGATCAGGTTTGCACCGGATGAAATGCCCACTGCCAGGCCCAGCTTTTTCGCCAGTTTTTGTGCCATCAGAATAGAATCCCCATCGGATACTTTAATGATATCATCCATTTCATCCAGCTTTACAATAGCCGGTATAAATTCATCTGATATTCCCTGTATGCGGTGCGATCCAACTTTATAACCGGTAGAAAGTGTAGGAGATTCTGCAGGCTCCAGGGGATGTATCTTTATACCCGGGTTTCTTGACCTCAGATACTTTCCTGTCCCCATAATGGTTCCGCCTGTACCAACGCCTGCAACAAAGGCATCGGGAGTAATGTCAATCCCCTGCAGTTGCATCCAGATCTCCTTTGCAGTTGTTCTTTCATGTGCTTCGGCATTGTAACAGTTTTCAAATTGCCTGGGCAAAAAAACGGAAGGGTCGGCTACTGCCATCTGTTCACTTAATGCTATACTGCCCAAAAAAC
>JBJTMN010000170.1:0-2033 GCA_046070545.1 Ferruginibacter sp. | reverse complement strand
CTGCCCGGCAATAACCAATTCCCAATCTTCTATAACAGCGGTTGGATAATAAGCCTGCAATGCTGCAAAGCGGTCTTCGGCTGATTGTGTAACCTGCTGTACTAAATATTTTGTAAGTGGCAGGTTATGCCAGCCTGCAGCCAGCATGGGTCCTGCATTGTCCCAGTCAATACTTTTAGGCAGGTCAAAATAACTGCCGTTCTTTAAAAATTTAGTACTGAAGCCGGCAAAGGGGCCAAACAATAATTCTTTCTTTCCATTGATGATCCTGGTATCCAGGTGGGGTACACTCATGGGTGGTGAGCCTACATTGGCCTTGCCATATACTTTGGCTGCATGTTGTTTTATGACCGTTTCATTATTGCATTTTAACCATTGCCCGCTGATGGGGAAACCGCCATACCCTTCCGCTTCTTCAATGTCTGATTTTTGTAATAACGGTAAGGCGCCACCACCTGCACCAATAAAAACAAAATCTGCATTCAGCTCAATCGTGTCATCTTCGATCAGGTTTTTTACGCCTACCTGCCACTTGCCATCGGCTTGCTTTTCAAGATCCCTTACTTCATGATTCAGATAAAGCGTTACATCTTTTAATGTTTGCAGGTATGCGATCATAGCTTCTGTAAGTGCACCAAAATTTACATCGGTACCCAGGTCCATTTTGGTGGCAGCACACGGCTCTTTATTTTCTCTTCCCTGCATTACCAGGGGCATCCAGTTTTGTAATGTCTCCCTCTCATCCGAAAACTGCATGCCTGCAAATAATTTATTCTGAATAAGCGCTGTGTGACGCTTTTTTAAGAAAGCCACATTATCAGCACCCCACACAAAACTGATATGCGGAACCGGGTTGATAAAACGTTCGGGCGCCGGCAGGCATTTTTGTTGCAGCAGGTAGGTCCAGAATTGTTTAGATGTTTCAAACTGTGCAGCGATCTTTACCGCTTTGCTGATATCGATGCTGCCATCTTCTTTTTCGGTAGTATAATTCAGCTCGCAAAAAGCCGAATGGCCCGTGCCTGCATTGTTCCAGGCATCTGAGCTTTCTTCGGCGGCTTTGTGCAGGCGTTCAAAAATGGTAATGCAAATATCCGGCACCAGTTCTTTTAACAGTACAGCCAGCGTGGCACTCATGATACCTGCGCCCACTAAAACAACATCGGGTTTATTTTTCATCACTTATTTTAATTGATCATTTTACATTTCGTCCCTTCCATTTATACCTTCCAAATTTACCCAGCCAGCCGGCAATAACTGTATAGACTATATGAAATGGTTGCATCAGCGGAAACAGCCATAGCATATATTGCTTTCCAAAAAACTTTGCCACCGGGTATAGAAAAATTAATTCTGCAATTGTTTTCAACAAAAGCATTAGCAACCATACGGAACAAATTGAATATTGAATATTGAACATTGCGTATTGAATATTATTAGCAACAGCAATAATGGGAAGAAACAGCAATAGCACATTTACAATATAAACCAGCAGCAATACCCCAAAGATCCTTTTGTCATCATACTTATCTGCCTTACTCGCCCAGCGTATACGTTGGTTAAAGAATTCGCCGATGGAATGTACAGGTGTCGTTTGTATAATGGCTTCTTTTGATCTTAAAAACAATACTTTATCCGGGTAAAGTTTATAGATCTTATGCATCAGCAGCATATCATCGCCGCTGGCAATATTGTCAATGCCTGCAAAACCACCCACTGCATCAAATGCCTTTTTGGTATAGGCCAGGTTGGCGCCATTGCACATGCTGTGTATCTTTTTATACACGGATGCTCCGGTAATTCCCTGCAGTGTCATAAAATCGAGCGACTGGAAAATTTCAATGAACTGGCTGCTGCTATTGACCGATACCGGCGCTGCAATAAACTGTGGCTGGTATTCTTCGTAAAATGCAGCCACAGTTTGTTGCAGCGCCGGTATCGGTCAATAGCAGCAGCCGGTTCATTGAAATTTTCCAGTCGCTCGATTTTATGACACTGCAGGGAATTACCGGGGCATCCGTGTATAAAAAGAT
>JBJTMN010000169.1:0-2018 GCA_046070545.1 Ferruginibacter sp. | reverse complement strand
AGGTAAAATTGGTTCTTGTGCCATAAACCAGGGCGTAGGCTATTTTGTTTCATTCTTTTCTCAATAAATAGTATTACAATGAAAAAATACTTTTTTCAGGTTACCAGCATCCTCATTTTTATTTTTTCAGTCATTGGTTTTTCAGATAACCTGTTTACTGATGTGGGGCAGAAAAGCAACAGCGACCCCAAATTCATTATTCATGGGTTATGCTGTTTTGCCTGGATAGTAATACTGGTAATACAAGCTAATTTCATCCGCACGGGCAATATCAAAGCACATGTTAAACTGGGCATTGCAGGCATGGTTGCAGCTGCGGGTGTGTTCATTACCACGGTGTATATTTTTGTAGTTATTTATAAAGGCTGGGATGCCATGCCTTATTATGTAAAGTCAAACCGGCTTTTTATGCCCCTGTTTGGTATCTGGGTTTGGCTTGGCTACCGCAACCGTAAAAAGCCGGTACTTCACAAGCGGTTCATGTATATTGCCACCCTATATATGCTGGGGCCTATCCTGGATAGGGCGATAGATCATTTTTATCTGGACAGGATCATGAGTGAATTTGTAATGTATGATGTGACAGTAAAAGTTATCTGGGGCCTGTTCTTTATTTTTCTTTTCATGTATGATTGGAAAACGCTGCGAAAAGTGCATCCGCTCAGCATCACTGGTGCAGCATTTTTTGTTATTACCTGGCTTATTGCTATTTATACATAAGCGGTTGAGGCATTGTATAATAAAGTATCAGGGGTTTTTGAAAAAATCCCAGCAACTTTTTGCATTATTCCATGCCAGGGAATATGAAAGGCCAGGCGTTAAATAATATTCTACTGTTTGGGAATTTTCGGTTGACATTTTTACGGACATGCTACTGATATTTTCCCATGTAGACTGGTAACCTGTAGCAATTGTTTTTTGGGCCCAGGCACTGTTATCAGTTTGATACAGGAAACTCAGATCTGTGCCTGTAGTATTAGAGATAATAATGGTTCCCTGGGCTTTTTTAACTTTTCCCGGAAGCTCTTCAAATTCTTTGTTATGCTCATGTTCAAAAACATGATGTTCTTTTACCTCTTTTTCACTTGCGGGTTCCCTTTGGCCAAAAAGGATAGCCGGAACAAAAATGAACAGCATACATAAGATTTTATTTTTCATCTTGTTCAACGTTTTGTGCATTACCGGAAGCCCTGCCTAACAGATAGCCTGCTACTGTACCAAATAAACCAATGGCAGGAGCAATTTGATTATTATCATACCCCGCTGTTATCAGGAATAAAGTTGCTGTGATGATCAAAGTAACTATGATGAATTTTACTAAAAGTTCGGGGCCCAGTTTTTTTATCTTAATGATATAGATCTCCATGATTATTGTGGTGAGGCCGAATAACAACACGCCCAGTGATAGTCCGAATTCATAAGTAGTCATTAGCAATGAACTGCTGGATTTACCGGTAACCGGGCTGTCTTGCCCGGGAGACGCACTATTGCCTTTACTGCTGCTGTTTGCCGGATTTGCGGATGCCTGGTTAACAGGAACAGACTGTGCCGGCACCGGTTTAATACTATCTGTTTTTAGATATGTCTGGCTACTTGCAGCAATCGGAAAAATGAAACAGAAGATTACAATCAATTTTATCATAAAACAGCATTTTTGAAAAAAAATAGCGGATATCTTCATTATCGTATGCTCAAAATTATACCTGTATTATTGCCTCGTCAACCGTTAAAACACCTGAAATCTCAATTTTAATACCGGGTTTTATTGTCTCACAACTGGCTTAATTCTTTGGCGTCCCGATAGCTATCGGGATTCCCAACACAATCTTTAAATTATAAACATAAATCTTCTGGGATCACTTATGTCCCTTCTGTTCTGCCGGTTTCCCGATATGCATCGACAGGTATAACCGGATTTATGGAACACACATATTAACGTAAGCTGGCAGCCGATTAATAAATGAGCATTTGTATTTTAAATTCCGGATACAATCCGGGTAGTTTTATAAAGCCAGGTG
>JBJTMN010000168.1:0-6634 GCA_046070545.1 Ferruginibacter sp. | reverse complement strand
GTGGAAGCTTTGATCGGTAAAAGACCCTACGAAGAAAAAAAATCGCTGGATATTGAAGTGGATGAAAAAGGCAATGTAAACGAGCCTCCATCAAACGATCTGCCAGAAGAATTAAAAACACCACCGGCAATTTAATTGTATGTCTGTATCAGCAGCAAAAGAAAATATTTTAAAAAGAATAAGGCAGGCACTGAGTCACCCGGTGCCCTTGCCTTTTCCCCAAAGTGAAGGATCCAACTCGGTCTTCCATCCTGCTACGGATAGCCTGGATGTGGTATTTGCCCAGGAATTCATCAATATAAACGGTAAATTTTCCTTTTGCCTCAGCGAAGCAGAAATGGTGCAGCAACTGGAGCATTTGATAGCTGAAAAACAATGGTCCAAGATCTTCTGCAATACCGATAAATGGAACGCAACATTCAGCAACACCATTAACCTGGAAAGCTGCGATGCATCCATTACCGGCTGCGAATTTTTAGTAGCCCGTACAGGCACCATTGTAATGAGCGCAGCACAACAAAGCGGCCGCACGGTGAGTGTGTATGCACCCGTTCATATCTGTATTGCATACACCAGCCAGCTGGTATACGATGTTAAAGATGCCCTGCAAAGCATAAAGGAAAAATACGCCGGCAATATTCCCTCCCTCATCACATTTGCAACCGGCCCCAGCCGCACTGCCGACATTGAAAAAACACTGGTTACCGGTGTACACGGCCCCAAAGAAGTTTATTGCTTCCTGGTAGAGGCTTAATTGCGTTTTTACAAGTATCTTTATTGTATCATGAATAACGAGAATTATAAACTTTTTGTGTACGGTTCACTCCGGAGCGGATTCCGTAACCCGGTATATGAATACCTCACCAAATATTTTCATTTAATGGGCGAAGCGGTGGTAAAAGGGAAATTATACGACCTGGGAGATTATCCTGCTGCAGCAGCAACCGAAGAAGAAAAATTTATTTCCGGCGAATTGTATTGTATCAACAACCCGCTTGAATTTTCATGGGCCATTGGCCAGCTGGACGATTATGAAGGCCTGAACACCGAAGAAGGTGAAACCCCTTTATACAAGCGTGAAGAAGTAATAGCATATAAAGACGGCGAGGCACATGCTGCCTGGATCTATTGGTATAATAAAGACCTTTCAGGTAAACCCGTGATCGAATCAGGCGACCTGATGCAATACCTGCAGCAAAAAAATAAACCCTGATTGAATGGAGGTTCCTAACAACAAAAGAATTTACTTCCTTTCCGATTTTCATCTGGGAGCACCCAATGCTGCCGACAGCCTGGTACGTGAAAAAAAGATCATTCGGTTTTTAAATGAGATAAAAGAAGATGCAGCACAGATCTTTATTGTAGGCGATCTCTTTGATTTCTGGTACGAATACAAAAAGGTAATTCCCAAAGGCTATGTACGCATACTGGGCAAACTGGCCGAACTGACCGATGCAGGAATATCCATTCATTTTTTTGTAGGCAACCACGATATGTGGATGACGGATTATTTTCAAACCGAACTGAACATACGGGTATATTTTGAACCGGTACCTTTTGAGTTTAACAACAAAAAATTCCTCGTGGGCCATGGCGATGGCCTTGGTCCCGGCGACCATGGATATAAGTTCATTAAAAAAATATTCCGTAACAAAGCCTGCAACTGGCTGTTTGGGATATTGCCACCATACATTGGCATGGGCATTGCACACTACTTCAGCAGAAAAAGCAGGGCACAGACAGGACAAAGCAACGAGATCTTCTTAGGTGAAGAAAAAGAATGGCTCATCATCTATTGCAAAGAAATATTGCAGAATAATTTTTACGACTATTTTATTTTTGGTCACCGCCACTTGCCGATCGATTTTAAATTAAGCCCGGAAAGCAGGTACATCAATTTATGCGACTGGATAAAATACTTTAGTTATGCCGTTTTTGACGGAGAAAATACAGAACTGAAGTACTACAAAAAATGAACAAACTAAAAAAGATATCGTTCTTCCTGTGCTTCTGCGTTTCAGTGGTATTCCCTTTTGTGGCAAAGCCACAAAGCGATTCTGCTTTCCAGTTCATCAAAACCATCAAAGGAGATTTTACTTATTTCAATGTAGATAACCTGGATAATATTTACCTGCTCAGTAAAACAAATCAACTCAAAAAAATAACGGAGAACGGAGATTCGGTAGCTGTTTTCAACGATGTAAAAAAATACGGCAACCCCGATTATATTGATGTTACCAACCCTTTAAAAACCCTGCTCTACTATAAAAATTACTCTACGGTAGTGGTGCTCGACCGGCTTTTAACCCCCCGCAACAATATCAACCTGCGCAAACAGAATATCTTTTATGTAAACAATATTACCCTCTCTTACGACAACTATATGTGGATATTTGATGAGGAAGATTTCAGGTTGAAAAAGATAGACGAGGAAGGAAAGGTCATGCAATCATCTACCGACTGGAGAATGCTTTTTGATACCGTACCTGCCCCGGTTAAAATGATCGACCGTGATAATTTTGTATACCTCTACGACCCTGCAAAAGGGTTTTACATTTTTGATTATTATGGAGGCTTTAAGAACAGGCTTGCCTTTTTAAACTGGACGAATGTTGAAGTAAATGGCAGTACCGTATATGGTTTCGGCAATAATAAACTGTACAGCTACCGGCTAAAAACATTGCAGTTAAAGGAATACAGCCTGCCTGACTTTTTCGGAAAATTCATTTCCATAAAAGCCATGAATGGAAAAGTGTACCTGCTTCATGAGAAGGGCGTGGATATTTACCAGATAAAATAAGATTCTATTGATTCAGCAGCGCTGCGATCTCCTTGTCCCATTTGCCCGTTTTACCATATTCAACCACGCGGCCCACTTCCTTACCATCTTTCATTACAATAAATGTAGGTACGTTGATAACATTGAATGCCTTCGCGATATTACCCAGTGAAGATTTTTCGCGGTTTACACCAAACAGGGTTACTCCTTCATCAGGGAAACCGGTTTGTTCCTGCAGTTTAAAGAACTTGGGTAAAATAAATTGTGTATCCTCACACCAGGTACCACCAAAAATTACAAACTGGTATTTCCCCTTTGCCCTTTCAAATGCATTTAAGGTGGCAGTATCGGCTTTATAGCCGGCCTGGTTGGGGCGAAACCATTGAAAAGCCGTATCATTCTGTATCTGGTATTTATTGATCAGTCCCCGTACAACTTTTACTTCCGGGTGCTTGGGATCCCTGCTGGTCTCATATTGTGCCTGTGCAAACAAAGTAGCTATTGAAGTCATTACACACAAAGCAGTCAGTATATATTTTTTCATGTCAGTAAATTTATACGAATTTTTTTCTGGAATAAATATCGTATCAAAAATGAAGCTGTGCTAAATTTTTATGTTAACCGCTGGTTATAGATTTTCGCAAATAGCTGAACTACATCGGAAGATAGTTACATAGCTTAAAACATAGGTTTATGTGATTTCTTTGTAAACTATGTTTCTATGTGTTTCAAAATAAAATCACAGATCAGCCTTCAACTCATTTAAAAAGCCTTTTAATTTTTTGAGCGATTCTATTAACGCAAATTTTTCATCTGCCCTTTTGTTCTGCTTTAAAAAATCTTTGGCGCCTTCCAGTGTGTACTTTCTTTCACGCAGTAAATGATAGATCAGTTTCAGGTTTTTGATGTCTTCGGGCCTGAAGAGCCTGTCGCCCTTTCCGTTCTTACGAGGTTTTAAAATATCAAACTCATTCTCCCAGTACCTCAGCAGGCTTTGGTTTACCTTAAACATATTGGCAACAATACCAATGGCATAATATTTCTTTTCAAACAATACAGCATCTTCTGGTATCTCGATCAGGTCAGCCCCTGACTCTTTCTCCTTCAGGCTAACCCTGCCACGGGTTGTTTTTTTATTATCCCCCTTTACTTTAATTTTTTCGGGGGCAGGCTTCTCTATGACAACAGCCTTGGGCTCCGGTTTCTTGTTAACCGGTTCCTCATCAAAAGCAAATAAAGCGATCTGTTGTAAAGCCATAATTAAAATTAGTCAAAACTTTTCGCACTTCCGGTAGCAGCAATTTTAAGTACCTGCTCATACTGGGCCGGCGAAAGATCATTAAAGAAGAAATAAACAGGATCAACAGGCTCTCCGTTGATATGTACCTCATAATGGCAATGTGGGCCGGTACTGGCGCCGGTACTGCCTACCCAGCCAATCACTTCACCCCGTTTCACCGTTTTCCCCACGGTTACTTTTATACGTACCATGTGCATATAAACCGTTTCATATCCGTAACCATGATTAATGATCACATGGTTACCGGTTCCGGTACCAACTCCGGCTGTAGTTACCGTTCCGTCTCCGGTTGCATAAATGGGAGTCCCCTGTGGTGCTGTAAAATCAAGCCCGCTATGCATTTTGGCAATACCGTAAATAGGATGGATACGCATGCCAAAGCCGCTGGCAATGCGGGTTAGCTGTTTATTGCTAACCGGCTGTATGGCTGGTATACAGGCGAGTTTTGCATCCTGGTTCCTGATCAGCTTCTCAATTGCATTATAGCTTTGTTCCTGGTAAACAACTCTTTTGGCAATATTATCCAGCGTTTTTGCAATTTCTGAACCAAGGGCGTTTTCGCTGAGCGAATTGACCTTTGCAATCTCTTTACTCTTTTCAATGGCTTTTGCCCGGGCACTGTCTGTTACAGGCGTAGCTTCAAAAATAGACCGGTACACTTCATTGTCTCTTTTTTCCAGTTCGGCCATCTGCTGCTGCAGCGTTTTTGTCTGCAGTGCCAGTTTCAGGTAATTATCTTTAATTACCTCATACTTCAACTGGGTTTCTTTATCGATGGCACGCGGAAAAAAACTATTGTATGCCCAGATTACCAGAGCAGAGGTTACCAATGCAGCCGAAATAAAACCAAATACCCTTAACAGCTTTACCCGAAGCGGCGTAACCAGCTTCTCGTACCGAAGTGTATGGGTGTTATAGTAGTATTTTATTTTTTTCATGCTTGATTCCCAAATATTCCGGGAGGTTGGGGTGAGGCTGCATTTTGTTTACCTTTGCACCCGTTGAACAAAAGTTTACAAATATAGCCCCATAAACAACAAAAATCAACCCATTTAAACAATTGGTATATATGATGACGAGTGCTGAAATACGACAACAATTCCTCGACTTTTTTAAATCGAAAGAACACGTCATTGTTCCTTCGGCGCCCATAGTGGTAAAGAATGACCCAACGCTTTTATTTACCAATGCAGGTATGAACCAGTTCAAGGATTATTTCCTGGGTAATAAACCTGCACCGTATAGCCGTGTGGCTGATACTCAAAAGTGTCTGCGGGTGAGTGGCAAGCACAACGACCTGGAAGAAGTGGGTGTAGATACCTACCACCATACCATGTTTGAAATGCTGGGCAACTGGAGCTTTGGTGACCCTGCAAACCCTGAAGCCGGGTATTTTAAGAACGAAGCCATTACCTGGAGCTGGGAACTCCTTACCGGAATTTTTAAACTGCCTAAAGACAGGCTGTATGCCACCGTATTTGAAGGCGATGAAAAAGAAGGTTTGCCTGCCTCTGCCATTGCTTTAAAAAAATGGATGGAACTGGTTCCTCAGGATCATATCGTTTTTGGCAATAAAAAAGATAATTTCTGGGAAATGGGCGATACCGGCCCGTGTGGCCCTTGCAGCGAAATACATTTTGATTTACGCTCTGATGAAGAAAGAGAATTACTGCCAGGACATCTGCTTGTTAATAAAGATCATCCCCAGGTAATTGAAATATGGAACAATGTATTCATTCAGTTTAACCGCAAAAAAGACGGAAGCCTTGAACCCCTGCCGGCAAAACATGTTGATACCGGTATGGGCTTTGAAAGACTGGTAAGGGTAATACAGGGTAAAACATCCAACTATGATACAGATGTTTTTTCCGGCACCTTACAGGCGACAGAAAAAATAACCGGTAAAAAATATTCAGGCGGGGATGATAAACAAAGTGTTGCCTTCCGGGTGATTGCCGATCATATCCGTGCCATCAGCTTTACCATTGCTGATGGACAATTGCCTTCAAACACGGGTGCTGGCTATGTTATACGCCGCATTTTACGCAGAGCGGTCAGGTATTACTATTCGTATTTAGATTATAAACAACCCTTACTGCATCAGCTGTTGCCAGTTATTGCAAAGCAGTTTGAAGATGTTTTCCCGGAGTTAACACAGCAATTGGATTTTGTAGGTAAAGTGGTTAAGGAAGAAGAAGAAGCGTTCTTAAGAACGGTTGATAATGGTTTGTCGATGCTTGACCAGGCTACTAAGAACATCACTGGTGAAGAAGCTTTCCGGTTGTATGATACATTTGGTTTCCCGCTCGACCTTACAAAACTGGTAGCCACAGAAAAAGGTTTAACGGTGGATGAGGCTGGCTTTGAAGCTGAAATGAAAAAACAAAAAGACCGCAGCCGTGCTGCAGCAGTGTTAGATACTGAAGACTGGGTTACTGTAAACGATATCCCTTCTTCTAAATTTGTTGGCTACGATAACCTCACATCCAATGTACAGGTGGTTAAATACCGTAAGGTTAGCGGTAAGGGAAAAGAACAATACCAGATCATTTTAG
>JBJTMN010000167.1:0-2012 GCA_046070545.1 Ferruginibacter sp. | reverse complement strand
CGTGCCACATGAATACCAAAACTATGTACGCTGCCGCCCGGTGCCAGTTTGCGCAGGAATATTATTTTATTACCCACCTCTTTATTGGTTACATGAAAGTTTTTGATACCGGCGAATTTATTTTCCAGTTCATTCAGCTCGTGGTAATGGGTGGCAAATAAAGTTTTGGGCTGGTGTGGGGAATTGTGTAAAAATTCGGCAATGCTCCAGGCTATGCTGATACCATCATAGGTAGATGTACCTCTTCCGATCTCATCGAGCAATATCAGACTACGTTTGGTGAGGTTGTTGATGATGCTGGCCGTTTCATTCATCTCTACCATAAAGGTACTTTCGCCGCCACTTAAATTATCGCTGGCGCCTACCCTGGTAAATATTTTATCGGTGAGGGGGATCTTTGCATCGCTGGCCGGCACAAAACTTCCCATATGCGCCATCAGGGTGATCAATGCGGTCTGCCTGAGGATGGCACTTTTACCACTCATATTGGGACCGGTTAAAATAATGATCTGCTGCGATGCAGGATCCAGGTAAATATCATTGGCAATATACGGTTCACCGGCAGGTAAGTTGCGTTCTATCACGGGGTGCCTGCTGTCTTTAATATCCAGCACAAAATCATCCTGCAGTACCGGTTTCTTGTATTTGAACTGAAGTGCGTTATTGGCAAAGCAACACAAACAATCGAGCACCGCCATTACGTGGCCGTTTACCTGCATGGGTGCAATATAATCCTGCAGCTCGTTCAGTAATTCTTCAAAAAGCTGCATTTCAATGGCCAGTATCTTATCTTCTGCACCAACAATTTTCTCTTCGTATTCTTTTAATTCGGGGGTGATATAGCGTTCAGCATTTACCAGTGTTTGCTTGCGTATCCAGTTCTCCGGCACTTTGGTCTTATGTGCATGTGTTACTTCCAGGTAATAGCCAAAAACATTGTTGAAACTGATCTTTAAGGATGATATGCCGGTTGCCAATGCTTCCCGTTGCTGGATCTCCACCAGGTAATCCTTACCGCCGCTGGCGATCTTACGCAGGGCATCCAGTTCTTCATTGATGCCTGCAGCAATTACATTTCCTTTGGAGGCTGCAACCGGGGGATTCTCATTCAGTTCCTTTACGATCTTATCTAAAATATATTTACAGGGGTTTAGTGAATCTCCCAGCCTTTTTAAATATTCGTTTGCCGAATTTTCGCAGATGTCTTTGATCAATGCTGTTTGCTGTAATCCTTTGGCAATTTGCAAAACCTCCCGGGGGTTTACTTTCTTCAGCGGCACTTTACTCACCAGTCTTTCCACATCGCCAGCCTGTTTGATGTATTGGGTTATTTTGTTACGAAGGTCAACTTCCTTGATTAAAAACTCAACTGTATTCAACCGCTCGCTGATCTTTACAATATTGTTCAGGGGCAGTACCATCCAGCGTTTCAACAGCCTGGCTCCCATGGCCGAGACCGTATTGTCCAGCACTTTCAATAAAGTATTACTTCCTTCTGCACCTCCAAATAATTCAAGATTACGAATGGTAAAACGATCCATCCACAAATGATCTTCGCGGTCAATTCTTTGTATGGAAGTGATATGCCCCAGGTTGGGATGCTCGGTATCTTTTAAATAATGCAGGATGGCGCCCGCAGCCACAATACCCAATTGCTGGCCCTCCACACCAAAACCTTTTAAGCTATGCGTACCAAAATGCTTCAGCAGGCTTTCGGTGGCATAGGCTTCTGCAAATATCCATTCCTCCAATGTGTAGGTAAAGAATTTGGTACCGAAATTTTCCTTAAAATATTTTTGCTGGCTGCGCTGAAAAATAACTTCGGCCGGTTTTAAGCTCTGCAATAATTTATCGGCATATTCCTTATCGCCTTCGGCCACAAAAAATTCACCGGTGCTGATGTCTAAAAATGCAATACCGATCTTTTCCCGTCCGGCTGCGCCATCCGGGCGGGTATTTTCAAAATGCAGGGCGGCTAAAAAATTATTGCTGTTATGTTCCAGTAATTTATC
>JBJTMN010000166.1:0-2553 GCA_046070545.1 Ferruginibacter sp. | reverse complement strand
AATAAATTTCTGAATATGCAGCAGCCCCTTCAGTTTCACAGTATCCAGGCTACCATTACGGTGCTAGCACCGTAATGGTAGCCTGGATACTGTGAAACTGAAGGGGCTGCTGCATATTCAGAAATTTATTGAAGAAGAAGGCGGCGGTGATTTTGCCAGCGGCTTACCCGGCGGAAGTTGGAAGCCGGTTAAGACCGACGACGGTGATGGTGCAAAACTGTACATACAAAAAGGCAGCAAGATGAATGACGGAGAGTTTGATGAGGATGCACCTTTTTAATTGATAATTTATTAATGGATAATGGAGAATGAATTTTAGATTTGTTCTCCATTTGTTTTTATGGCATTACCATTTTTTTATAAAGAAGATTTAGTTGCATCAAGCACAGACATCATGCTGGATGAAGCTACCAGCAAGCATATGGTGCAGGTGCTGCGCATGCAAAATGGCGAACAATTACAGCTGACAAATGGTAAAGGCGATTTATTTACAGCCGAAATAACAGACAACAACCGGAAAAGGTGTACCGTTAAAATAGTTGAGCAATTCAACATTCAACATTCAGCATTCAACATTTCTATTGCTATTTCTCCTGTAAAGAACAACACCCGTTTTGAGTGGTTTTTAGAAAAAGCTACTGAGATCGGTGTATCTGAAATTATACCATTGATTTGCAGCCGCACTGAAAAATCTGCTTTTAAATTTGACAGGATGAAAAGTATTTTGGTGAGTGCCATGCTGCAAAGCCAGCAATGCTGGTTGCCTGTTTTACATGAGCCAGCAAAACTTACGGCACTTGTTACATCATCAACACATCAGCAAAGATTTATAGCTCATTGTATTGATGATGCTAAAAGAAATTTAGTTGATCTGAACAATGCATCCCTGCCTTCTAAAATTATTTTAATCGGGCCTGAGGGAGATTTTACTGAAGATGAGATCAAACTGGCGCTGGATAATCATTTCAGCGCTGTGAGCCTGGGCCAAACAAGGCTAAGGACAGAAACAGCAGGCATTGTTGCGGCTACCTTACTTTGCCTCATCTGAATACGCTTCTTCTTCATCAGGTAGTACAGGCTCATTTAATTTAACCACCCTGTTCTTTTTCATGCGGTTGCGCATGACCATATTGAGCATTTCTACACCAAAAGAAAAGGCCATTCCAAAATAAATATAGTTTTTCAGATGTAGTTTTTCTGCAGTTTCGCTATCCCATCCTTCAATAATTAAACTCAGGCCGATCATCACCAGGAATGAAAGTGCCAGCATTTTTAAAGTAGGATGTTTATGAATAAAGGAAGCTATGGCGGGGCTGAATAAGAACATGATGATCATGGCAATAACAACTGCTGCAATCATGATCTCTACATGCTTTGCCGTACCACCTGCGGTGATGATGCTGTCGAAAGAAAAAACAGCATCAATGAGAATGATTTGCCCGATGGCATTACCAATTGATAGTTTTTTGGTTTTCCGGTCTGCTGTATTGGGGTCTTCACCTTCCAGTTTGGTATGAATTTCCATCACCGATTTATAAATAAGAAATAAACCACCAGCCAGCATTACAATGCTTGCCAGGTCGAATCCTTTACCAAAAATTGCAAATACGGCTTTGCCTTTTTGGGTAAGCAGCCAGCCAAGTCCCATCAGCATTAAACTGCGTGAAATGATGCCGGTGATCATCCAGATACGCCGTGCTTTTTTCTGATCTTTTAATTTTTCTAAACGGCTGAGTATGATACTTACGAAAATAACATTATCAATGCCCAGCACTACTTCCAGCACTATGAGTATTAAAAAACTAATGATACTTTCTGAAGTAAATAAATATTCCATGTTTAATTATAATGCTTTACAAATTTGTGTAACAATAGCGGGTCCCTCATAAATAAAACCAGTCCACACCTGCACCAGCGATGCACCTGCATCAATTTTTTCTTTCGCATCTGCGCCGGTAAATATACCACCACTTGCAATAATGGGTATTTGACCCCCTGTTTTTTGATGAATATATTTTACAATTTCAGTGCTTCTTGCTTTTACGGGTAAACCGCTCAGGCCTCCGGCGCCGATAGCCGTGAGTCGTGAGTCAGGAGTCTGGAGTTGGTCTCTGCTAATGGTGGTGTTGGAAGCAACCAGGCCATCTAATTTTATTTCCAGAGCCAATGCAATTACATCGTCAATTTGTTCCTTTGTGAGATCAGGAGCAATTTTTAGTAAGATGGGCTTTTCACTTTTCAGTTTTGACTTTTGACTTTGCAAATTCGTCAATATCTTATGCAGCGAATCCTTCTCCTGCAATTCTCTTAAGCCTGGTGTGTTGGGGCTGCTTACATTCACCACAAAATAATCTACATAATCATGCAGGGCAACAAAGCATTTTTCATAATCTTTCCAGGCATCTTCGTTTGGAGTTATTTTGTTTTTGCCAATATTGCCACCAATGATGAGGCGTTGCCCCTTGTTCGTTATTCGTTGTCCGTTCTTCAGGTCCCAGGCTTGTAATCTTTTCACGATCACTTCCACACCATCATTATTAAAACCCATACGGT
>JBJTMN010000165.1:0-2263 GCA_046070545.1 Ferruginibacter sp. | reverse complement strand
CACAGGCTTATCAATCGCTCACACCATCAAAAATGGATTCTTTGGTGAAACATAACCGCATCATTCATTCAGCGTTAAGCAATATAGAAACAGCCGGTGGTGGCAGTGCCAGGTGTATGTTGGCGGAAATTTTTCTTCCCGTAAAATAAAAAAGCCATCCTGTTAAAACAGAACGGCTACAAACAATATCAATCAAAAATATTTACATGCCCGGAGACAGTTTTTTAGATTTTAATCCCGCCAGGGTTGGATCCAGTTCAATGGCCTTATCGCACATCTGCATGCCTCTTTCTACCATACCCTTCTTCTGAAAACAAAGCCCGGCCTGGTAAAGTGCTTTTCCATCTTTCATATCCATTTCAAGCAACATCTGGCAAAAGTCCAGTGCTTTATCGTAATTCTTACTGTCGTAAAAAGCAGTAGCCACATCCCTGATCAGCTCCTTATCTCCGGGCCTGCGTTTTACCAGGTCGCTTAATAATTTATCCCCGTTCTCAAAATCGCCGCTGTACACATAGGCAAAGCCCAGGTTTTCATTAAAGTCGTTTCCTCTTGTAAAACCAAGGTCAGCCGCTTTGGTATAAGCAACTACTGCCTTTTTATAATTATTGGTGTTGGAATAAAGTAAGCCTAGTTCAAAGAACCATTTACTTTTCTTGTCATCAAGCTGCACGGCATTCTCATACCAGGTAATGGCTTTGGCCTCCAGCCCCATCGCCAGGTAATTGCTTGCCAATGTATACACAACCTCTGCATCTTTTGGATTTTTACCGGCCAGTGAAAGCAGCAGTTTTTCTGCCTTTCCATAGTCTTCCATGTTAAAGTAGCACATGGCAATTATTCTGTCTTTATTGCTGCAGGTCTTGCATTTTTGTGCCAGGTCAAGGGCATTCTGGTATTGCCTGTAATTAAAGTAAATATTGGTAAGTTCTTTTACAGCAGTCTCATTTTGGGGATCCAGTTCCAGCGCTTTTGTAAAATCAGCCTTGGCGGCATCGGTCTTACGCATTTCATTGTTTGCATAACCACTCTCAATATAGGCATCTACAAAGCGGGGATTCAGTTCAATTGACCGGGCAAAGTTGTTTGAAGCAACCAGGTATCTTTTGGCCTTTTTCTCTTCAAGCCCCTTTTGAAAATAGAATTGCGAACTATCGGATATCTGGGCGGACAAACTAACCGCAAACGCAGTGGCTGTAAGTAACGCAAGGAGTTTTTTCATACTGATCAGGGATAACAAAAATTATTCCAGTTACTGGAGGATTATACCTCCTAACGCCGGAAGATGAAGATTTATTTCATAAATACCCTTCTTTTTATCCACTAAAGTCACTTTTGGCGAAGGATTATACACATTACCGGTTCCCCAGTATTGCTTGCTGTCGCTGTTAAATATCTCATTCCAGGCTGCTTTTCCTTTTACCCGCAGTTTCCAGTCCTTACGTACAACAGGCGTCATGTTTAACACAACCAGTATATTACTGCTCTTATTTTTACCCTTACGCATGTAAGCGATCACCGATTCGGGCCGGTGATCCAGGTCGACCCACTCAAACCCTTTTGTATCAAACTGGAGCTGGTGTAGTGCCGGTTCACTTTTATACAAGTGATTCAGATCCTTTACACAATCCTGCATTTGCCGGTGGCAATCAAACTGAAGCAGTTCCCAATCCAGTTCTGTTTTATAATTCCATTCCGTGGTCTGCGCAAATTCGTTCCCCATAAATAAAAGCTTGGCACCCGGGTGTGTGTACATGTAGGTATAAAGCAGGCGCAGGGTGGCAAATTTCTGCCATTCATCACCGGGCAGTTTGTACAGCATGGGGCTTTTGCCATGCACCACTTCATCATGACTGAAGGGAAGCATAAAATTCTCATCATAGTAATACATCATACTGAACGAGAACTTATCCTGGTGAAACTGCCGCATCAGCGGATCCATCTTAAAATAATCAAGCGTATCATGCATCCAGCCCATCATCCATTTCATACCAAATCCAAGTCCCCCGTGGGTTGTGGGTTTAGAAATTTTAGGCCAGTCACTGGCTTCCTCTGCGATGGTCTGCACATCCGGAAAATCGCGGTAAACTGTTTCATTAAAATGTTTGATGAATTCTATGGCTTCCAGGTTGCCGTTGCCACCAAATTTATTAGGTGTCCATTCTCCTTCTTTACGTGAATAATCCAGGCGTAAAATTGAATTTACTGCGTCTACCCGGATACCATCCACATGAAACTGATCAAGCCAGAACCGGGCACTGCT
>JBJTMN010000164.1:0-3168 GCA_046070545.1 Ferruginibacter sp. | reverse complement strand
CACTAACGGTTACCGCAGGCCGAACGGTTACTGTAAAGGTTTTTACTGTGCTGCAGTTACCGGTTTTGGCTGTTACGGTATAGGTAGTGGTTGTTGTTGGTGATAATACCGGGTTTGCAATGGCCGGGTTGCTTACCCCGGCAACCGGCGACCAGGTAAAAGTGGTGCCGTTACTTACTGTATTTGCATTAAAAGCTGCACCACTGCAGATCGTAGTATCGGCATGTACATTTAGTGTGACCGTAGAACCAACCGTAACTATAAATGATTTTGTAATGCTGCAGGCACCTGTGGTACCGGTTACCGTATAGGTTGTTGTTGTAGCAGGTGATAATGCCGGGTTTGCGACGGCCGGATTGCTTACACCGGCGGTTGGCGTCCAGCTATAGCTTGTTGCATTGCTGACAGTTCCTGCATTGAATGAAGAGCCCGGGCAAATGCTGGTATCTGCATGGGCGGTCATGGTTAAATTATTGGTAAGCCCAATGGTTACCGGCACAATTGTTATACATCCTGTTTCTTCGCGTACACTGGCCTGGTAAGTTGCAGCAGGCAGGTTGGTTGCAGTAAGGCCGGTTTGTACCGGGGTCGTGTTCCAGGTAACAGTAACGGGCTGCACAAAACCAGTGAGTGTTAAGGTTGCACTGCCATTGGTGCTGCAGGTTGCATTGGTAACAGCGGCTGTTGCAGTTGCTGTATTGGCAATCCCCGATACTGCAAAGAAAACAGCATTGGGATAAGGTGCATTGCTTCCGCCGGTGGTAACATTGGTAAAGCTGATCTTCTGCAATTGCTTTTGTTTATCAGCACAGCTGATGGGTATATCAATGTAATATAATCTTGGATTGGAAGGGTATGCATCTGCACCTGAAGCCGGTGTAGCCCTGGTACAACGACCAAAGCCAGACAGGACCAGGTTGGTGGTTCCGTTGAACCAGTCGCCCAGGGCATAATTGGTAAGTGCATTGGTGGTAGAAGCATCTGTAAAAGTTAATTTTACATTTACCAGGCTGGTACCTTCTGTTGAAAAACAAAGTACACGTACAGAAGTGAATTTTGCAGGTGTAGTCAGGGTAAGATCGCCTGTCTGTGTTCGTTGCAGCAATAAGGCATTGTTAGTATTGTATGCTGCTAACTGGTAAGAACCGGAAGCATCAGTAACAGTTCCGTTATCAGCAATACCGCCGCCGCCAAAACCGTTGGCTGTTTTAAAAGCCACACTGTACATTACTTTGTTTGATACCGTAACACCATCCAGCGAAACCGTGGTTGTGGTGAGGGAACTGGTACCCGATTCAGCAATAACATCATGGTTGAATCCAGTAACAGTTACCGGTGTAAAAGTCTGACTGAAAACTGTTTGATGAAGCAGCAATAACAACAGAATACTGCATATTCTGCTCAGTTCAGTGAATCTGAATTTTTGTAGCATGTTAGTCTTGGTTTTAAATTCTTAATACAAAGCCATTAAAAATGTTCAATAAAGAACATAGTAAAAATGAATACAATTCAATGTAATTATTCATTTCATATAGCAAAGCTGAAACAGGAGTCCTTCCGGAAGATTTGGATTTATTGGTAAGCCAGTAGTTTGTATGGCTAAGATAAAGAATTATAGGAAAGCGTGGTCATAAATTAATTACTGATGCCAACCCTTTGCTTTACATATTCATTCTTTTCTAATTCTTTAAGCATGAACATGGCCAGATCACCGGCATTTATTTTATATTTATTTTCATCAGGAGGATAAGCTGCTTTGGTAGCATAACTGCCCGTTGGGCCATCGTTCATGATATTGGGCGGACAAACAAAGGTCCAGTCCAGACCGCTTTCATTCAGCAGTTCATATGCTTTTTTATGTTCAAAGCCTACTGCTTTGTATTCAGCAGGGTAATCATCTTTATCAACCAGCAGGGAATTCTCATTTGCAGTATCCTGCCCGGAAGGTGCTTCTGAATTCAAGACACCCAGTCCGCCAATGGCGATAATTCTTTTTACGCCGGCTTTCTGCATTTGTTTAATGATGTTCTTCATGCCCAGTGTACGGGTCTTATCTGTTCCATCTGCACTACCACCAATGGCAGAGAGCACTGCATCACAGCCTTTGATCGCATTGTACACTTCGCCTTCATCAAATAAGGCGCCCTGCACCAGTTCCAGGTTCTCCGTTTCCCCACCGGGCCCTGTGGGTAAATAATCAGTGGTGTATACATTTCTGCCAAAGGCTTTAACCATGTTTTTTCCAAACAACGCCTGTTGTACCAGTTGTTTGCCAACCATGCCTGTTGCGCCAAATATGATGAGTTTCATTTTTCAGGTTTTAGTGAAGTTAGATCAATTGCCTCTTAATACATCCGCAAATTCCGCGCCCTTTTTATCGAATACCGATTTTGCAAAGGGGCAAAGCGGTAAAATCCTGATCTCATTTGCACGGGCATATTCAACTGCAGCATGTACTAATTGATAACCCACATTTTTACCTCTCAGTTCATCTGAAACTTCTGTATGGTCAATGATCATAAGGCTTGTGCCTGTCATGGTATAAGTCATTTCGGCCAATATGTTTCCCTTATCTTCCACATAAAATGAACCTTTGGCGCCATCTTGTTTTTGTTGTATCAGCATTTTTAAATTTTTAAGTAGCAAATGAACTTAGAGAAACAATAACCAATTGGTAATATTTCCCTGCCTGTATTATTTTTCGAATTCAGCTAATTCGTTGTCAATAAGATCCTGCCATCTTTTTTGTTCTTTCTTATTATTACCGGTAATGGTTTGTTTGTTATATTGTTCCATGGTGGTTTGCATTTGTTTATTGGCGGCTGTTATCAGGTCCCTGATCTCGCTTTCGTAATTGGTACAGGAGAAAGCGGCAGTTTCAATTTTCTTTTTAAGTTTCAGGGATACGAGGCCGGCAATTTTAAACCTGTATTGTAAATGCGTTAATAGTTGCGGGGTTCTTGCTTTTTTGCCTGCCCATGACAGGGCTTTAATAAAATAAGCACCGGTATTGATCTTTATTTCAAATTTTCCTTTTTCAAATTTCACCTCGGGGTCAAAAAGCAATCCCATAGCTGGTAAAAAATATTCATCGCCGCCTGCCTGTTCAGCAGTAAAATCATCCCACATCAGTTCCTGCTGCTTATCAAAGAACAGGGTGTCGCCTAG
>JBJTMN010000163.1:0-5592 GCA_046070545.1 Ferruginibacter sp. | reverse complement strand
CGCCCGCTCTGACACCCAGGCGTACACCGTGTCCTTCGTGACCCCTAGATGGGCGGCGATGTCGTCGGCAGAGAGCCTCAATAACAGCAGCAGCCAACAACAGTAATACATAAACAGGTGGAACCAATACCGCAACCAATGATAGGCCCCAGCAAATAATTCCGCCTACTCTTAATGCAGTAAACCGCATAATTACCCCTGATAAAAAAGTTGGCATACCATACATCATCAATAACAACGGATTCATTACATCCCAGTTATTGGTTTTTGAAACTATAAAAGAGATCATCCCTAAAGAAATACCAAATACCATCCACACATACCCTATAATATGTTCGCTGTATGTTTTTACTGTTTCCCGTTTACGTTTTCGTACAATATAAAATACCTGGTAAATTACAGCCACCCAGGTGCTCATCCAGATCATTTCCGGATGTTTAAATAATTGCAGTTGTAGCAAAATAAAATGCCCTACCGAACTAAGCAGTATCACCCAACCCCAAAGCAGGTATAAAAAACCGTTTTCGCTAAAGCGGTTTTTTGCCTGGTTGATCATATTGTCAATTAACAGCAGGCTGTCTTTCGGTGAAAAATTATCTGGTTGCATGGTTGCAATTATTTATTATTTGCGATTTACCATTGTGTGCAATGGTAGATCGCAAATGGTTAATGACATATTTTATTTACATTCCGCAATCATTGCTTCAGTTCTTTGTTTGCCCCAGTTTGGATGAATATCACTTGCAGGAACGAACTTGTTAAACTTATCCAGCGCTGATTGTAACACGGGTTTTGCAGTTGCACAACCACCACCAAACTGTTCAGGAGTATATTTCAATCCCTGTCCTTTCAGGTATTCGGGCCTTGGGTTGGCAGCATCCTGTTGCATTGCTGCATCAAGAAATGATTGAGCCTCCGGGCCATACTCCTGGAATCTCTGCATCGGGTTTACCATCATGTGGGCACTGGCGATCATACTTTTTATGCAGCTTATTTCTGAATTATTGGGTTGTAAAGCATCTGCCTTATCAATGAGCTCAGTCGCCTTATCAGCGATGGCATCTACCTTAGTTTTATCCTTTTCCATGTAGGTATAGTTAACCTGGCAAAAAGCAGCATAATAATAAGCCAGCCACTGGTTTTTTTCTGCTACGGCAATACGTTCGAATTTGTTTGCAAGATCCAACAGGTTTTGCGGATTTTTAAAGCTGGTATCAATGGCAGCAATATTGGCTTTCATAGATGCCATGTACTTTTCGCTTTGTGCAAATGTGGTGGTTGCTAAAAATAAAACCACTGCAATAAGAAATAATTTTTTCATTGTTTGTTTTTTAAAGTTGATTATTTTTTATTTTTCAATTTATCGTACTCCCTTTCAACAGAATTTGCTTTAGGAAATAAGTATGCATCTGAATAATGAAATGCCAGTCCTATGCCCCAGCCTAATGCCGGCCATATAGGCCATGGAAAATGCTCCCAGGTATTAATATCATTAATCCTGAAAGATTCATAATGGGAAGAAGTAAAAAACCAGAGAGCCCATAAAAAGCCGTTAACAATAACATAGCTTGTAAGATGCTTTTTAAAAGACGCCCTTTTTTGTGCGATCTCCCATAAAACAGGATCCTTTCCTTCGGGAGCCGGTTGATAATCTGACATGTTAGTTAAATTGATTGGTTAAGAATATGATTAAAGATTATTGTTGATGGCATCCTGAGTTCTGTCTATGCCAAAACTTAAGAAACAACCAATATAGATAAAGCGTTTTGATGGTGGTGTAACTGCTTCTTTACGGCTGCCATCATTATTATAATTGTAATTGAACACCTGCTTTTGGGCAAACACATTATTAATGCCCAATACCCAAACTACAAATGCCTTCGGATCTTTTTTTCCAATACCGGGTAAATAATTAACACTGAAACTGGTACTGTTGTAATTGATCGTTCTTCCGGCATCGCCAATCACGTATTTGTTAAGCGTACTATTGTAAGCGAAGTAGTAATAAGGCCTTCCTGTTGCAAAATTGTAACTCAGGTTAAAGCCTGTTTTCCATCTGGTCACGAATTTCTTTACAACAAATGCTGCGGTGTGATTTGCTGCAAAGGAAGGGGTAATGGCCTGCGGATAATTTAAATAATCTCTTTTTGTATCCAGGTAAGAGTATGATATCCAGTAGTCAACATTCTTAAACGTTTTTTTATCCCTGAAGAAAAATTCAAGTCCCTTTGCATCGCCGTAGCCATTATTGCCGGCAGCCACTTCCCTGCCTGTAGGTGATGTTGCAGTTTTGTACAGATCGGTGTATTTTTTATAAAATGCTTCTACACGAAAAGTACGGTCGTTGCCCATCTTCTGGTACTGTAATATATAGTGCGCTGCTCTTGAAAAATCTAGACTGGCAACGGCAGGCAGGTATTTTCTTTCTGGATTCTGATAAAATAATCCGTAGGCAAATGATGCCTGACTGTTATCACGGAATTTATATGCAACTGAAACCCTGGGCGCTACATTCCATTTATTTACAACTTCAGAATGTTCAACACGACTACCAATTTTTGCAGCAAGACTATTGGTAATAAAAACGTCCGCTTCGGCAAAAACAGATTCAAGATTGTCTGTTACTGATTCAGTAAACTTTGTTCCGTCAAACAAAGTATAGGTTGATCTTTCCTTACTGTAAAAATAATCAGCACCAAAGCGGATCACATTCAGCCCGTTCAGTTTTTTATCAAACACAACCCTTGCCTGCGCATATTGCGCCCTGTTGTTCAGTTTAAAATTCTTGAACGCATAAAAAGAAGGACTGGTAATCGTTTGTTTTTGATTATTCGCATCCTGCAGTTCGTTATTAATATCATCTTTGTTGGTACTGTAGCTGATGCCGGTTGTTACTTTCCAGCCTATCCCGAAATTTTCACGCCAGTTAATATTCTGGTAAGTATTAAAATTCTCTATGGCAAAGGCATCTTTTAAAACAGTTGAATCAATGTCCGGACTTCTGAATCCTGTTTTGTTGGCGCTTACATAACCATAGTATTTGATCATACCACCGTTCTTCGTTTTTATCCTTAAGTGGGCATCTCCCTGGTGATAAACCGGAATGGTATAAAAATCCTGTTTGTACTTATTGAACTTAAATGCCAGCCACAGATTGGTGTAATTATAAGAAACTCCCCAGGATGATCTTTTATCTTTTGAAAGATGCTGAATACCGCCACCAACACCAATAACAGATAAAGCCAGGTCGGCTTCGGTCTTTTCAGGCAAATCCTTACTTTCCAGGATCAGGGCAGATGAAAGCGCCTGTCCGTACAATGCCGAATAACCGCCTGAACTGAAAATAGTTCCTTTAAATAAGAAGGGGTTGAAACGCCCCCTGGTAGCAATACCTGGCGTACTGCTGTAAAAAAAATTATTCACCAGGTTCCCATCCATGTATATCTTGCTTTCAGTGGCAGATCCGCCCCTTACGAACAATCCCTCGCTTTCGCCAACCTGCTGGGTGCCAGGCAGAGTTTTAAAGGCGCTGGTAACGTCGCCATTGGCACTGGGGGTAGTTACAATGTCAAGGGCCGAGAGAACGGCTCCCTTGTTTTTATCGCTGGCAACAAAAGAACCGGCAGATATTACAACTGCTTTTAATTCGGTAACCAACTCCTTCATAGTAACATTTGTAATAATATCTGAGGATTCAATGCTAAGTTCCTGTTCAAATGGCTTGTAACCTATAATAGATGCTTCTAATATCTTTTTGCCCTTTTCAGTAGTAATAAATGAAAAATTACCCAACGAATCAGTGGTGGCACCATCGTACGTATCTTTTAAAGTAATACTTACCCCACTTACCGGTTTACCCTTGCCGTCGGAAATCTTTCCGGTAATTTTAACCTGCGCCAGGGCACTAAAGCCAAGTATAATTAGCAGTACTGTAAGAGCCGTTTTCATTGTTCCTAATTTTTAACAAACGTAAAGTAGTTTATTTTATAAACCAAATATTTTTTCGATTATTTTTTATTTTACCGGCTAAATATCAGTTAAAACCGCCCCTCTTTTTTTGCTATAATAATAAGATTATCAATTGGTTATAAGCTATTTACTAACCAATGACCATGGTCATCCCCTGTATGTTAACTTATTAACATCCCGTAAAATTTATTTGTTTATCTGCCCCGAATTTGTAATTTAGCAATAGAATTTAATGGGTTAGTAAGTACAAAGGGTCAGCAGAAATGTTGACCCTTTTACTTTTCAGTAAGTGAAAATGATCCATAATTTTTTCTTCCTGCAAATCATCCTTCAAAAAGTTTTTTCCGCATCTTTTAAAATCGAAACAGTAAAATTGAACAGCAATTTCTGCATGGTTGATTTTTCATTCTTCTTTTTACAATTTACATTTACGTCATGAGTAAAACTAAATCGGCCTTTTTTTGTCAGAGCTGTGGTTACGAAAGTGCCAAATGGTTGGGTAAGTGCCCGGGCTGTAATAACTGGAATACTTTTGTAGAAGAAGTGATTGTTAAAGGAAGCGATAAAAAGGAAAAAGATGAATGGCGGGATTACTCGGGTTTGGGAAAACAAAAGACCATTTCCATAAACGATGTAAGCAGTGCAGAAGAAAAAAGGATCCTCACAACCGATGCAGAATTGAACAGGGTGCTTGGGGGCGGAATTGTTTTAGGAAGCATTGTGCTGGTTGCCGGCGAACCTGGCATCGGCAAATCAACCTTGTTTTTGCAAATTGGTTTGCAACTGAAAGATGTTGTAACATTATATATTAGCGGTGAAGAAAGTGAGCAGCAGATAAAAATGCGTGCAGACCGTATCGGAATCGGCAGCGATAATTTTTACATTCTTACCGAAACAAACACACAATCCATTTTCCAGGAAATAAAAAAACTTAAACCACAACTGGTGATCGTTGATTCTATTCAAACCCTGCAATCGCCCTTTGTTGAAAGTGGTGCAGGAAGCATCAGCCAGATAAGGGAATCCGCAGCAGAGCTTCAGCGCTTTGCCAAGGAAACCAACACACCGGTTTTTTTAATTGGCCATATTACTAAAGACGGGACCATTGCCGGACCCAAAATTTTAGAGCACATGGTTGATACGGTTTTGCAGTTTGAAGGTGACCGCCACTATGCTTACCGGATCCTGCGAACACTTAAAAACCGCTTTGGGTCTACATCTGAGCTGGGGATCTATGAAATGACAGGAGCCGGTATGAGAGCTGTAAACAATCCATCGGAGTTATTGATCACACAAAAAGAAGAACAACTCAGCGGTATTTCCATTGCGGCAACCATGGAAGGTATGCGGCCATTATTAATTGAAGGACAGGCATTGGTAACACAAAGTGTGTATGGCACACCGCAAAGAACAGTCACTGGTTTTGACCTGCGGCGTTTACAATTATTACTAGCTGTATTGGAAAAGCGAGGGGGTTTTCATTTTGGTGTAAAAGATGTGTTTGTAAATATTGCCGGTGGCATTAAAGATCGTGAAACCTATTCGGACGTTTCTGTCCTGATGCACGAATGCAAGGTCGAAGATCAGCTCGACGGCATAAAAGCCGGGCGCCTGGACATTTCC
>JBJTMN010000162.1:0-10790 GCA_046070545.1 Ferruginibacter sp. | reverse complement strand
TAAGCATCTTCAGGAGCTATATTAATTGTTTTCTTTTCTCCCAAAGTCATGCCCGGCATAGCTGCATCAAAGCCTTTTATCATTTGTCCGGCTCCAACTGTAAATTCCAGCGGCTCACGACCTACTGAAGAATCAAACTGTTCGCCATTAACCAGTTTACCTGTATAATGTACTTTTACTAAATCACCTTCTTTAACCTGTTTCATGTTTTTATTTTTATGTATTAAACTGCTGGCAAATTGTTCACCGGCAATATTTTAATGCGGGTTGCTACCGGTTTAATTCTTAATTCAGATGAAGAAAAGAGGCAGGTTCTGTTAAAACGGGGGCAAATTAATACATAATTACCGCCGAATGAAAAGTTTTTAAGAAATTCGTAACATGAAAAAGTTAAAATATCTCTGTATTATCCTGATTTTAAACTGTTTTAATCTGCATGCCCAGCAAGCAGGCAGCAACCAGGTTATTACCGGGGCAGAACGTATGCAGGTATACCTGCCTATGTTAAAAGGAAAAACTGTAGCCGTTTTTGCCAACCAGACCAGTATGGTAAAAAATACCCATTTGGTGGATACGCTGATAAGCAGTGGAATTAAAGTGGTAAAGATATTCGGACCAGAGCATGGGTTCAGGGGAGATGCAGATGCCGGCGAACACGTGAATGATGCTAAAGATAAGAAGACCGGCATACCTGTTATCAGTTTATATGGCAATCATAAAAAACCAACTCCCGAGGATGTAAAAGATGTAGATGTACTGATATTTGATATCCAGGATGTGGGCGTACGTTTTTACACTTTTATTTCTTCCCTGCAATATTATATGGAAGCAGCGCTCGAATATCACAAACCATTACTGATACTTGACCGCCCCAACCCCAATGGTTTTTATGTGGATGGCCCGGTGCTGGATATGAATTTCAAAAGCTTTGTAGGCATGCAGCCCATTCCGATTGTTTACGGAATGACGATCGGGGAATATGCTTTGATGCTGGCAGGTGAAAATATGTTATCAAAAGAAGCAAATGCTATCAATGCATACAATATCACTACCAATCCCACGGCAGATACCCCGTTTCATATACAGGTGATCAAATGTAAGAATTACGACCACAACACAAAATATATCCTGCCGGTCATGCCTTCGCCCAATTTAAAAGAGATGCAAAGCATTTACCTGTATCCTTCTACCTGTTTTTTTGAAGGAACTGTTCTAAGCGAAGGGCGTGGCACTGATAAACCGTTTCAATATTTCGGACACCCGTCTTTACCTAAAAACTTATTTTCCTTTACTCCACAACCCAATGCCGGCGCTAAAAGCAGCAAATGCTTCTACCAGGAATGCTTTGGCTGGAATTTAAGCGGGACCAATGAAGAGGTTTTAAAAAAGGTGGACAATAAAATTCAGCTGAAGTATTTGCTGGATGCCTACAGATTATTCCCGGGTAAGGATACTTTCTTTTTAAAGAATAATTTCATCAACAAACTGGCCGGTAACGACCAACTAATGCAGCAGGTAAAAGAAGGAAAAACAGAAGCTGAGATCAGAAAAAGCTGGGAGGCTGATATCAACAGGTTTATGGTCATCAGAAAAAAATATTTACTCTATGATGATTTTTCAACTGCCGCAAAATTAAAGCTGTAAGCTTTTGACTGTTCCTTTGTTAACTTCGCATCCATGAAAGATTTTAAATCACTCCGGATCGTTTTTATGGGTACCCCCGAATTTGCCGTAGCATCGCTGGATGCATTGGTGAAAGCGGGTTGTACTATTGTGGGGGTTATTACTGCTCCTGATAAACCCGCCGGACGTGGAATGGAACTGCAGCAGAGTGCCGTGAAAAAATATGCAGTTGAAAATAACCTGCATGTTCTTCAGCCTGAAAAATTAAAGAACCCTGGTTTTTTACAGGAACTGCAAGCTTTACATGCCGACCTCCAGATTGTGGTTGCTTTCAGAATGCTACCTGAAGTGGTCTGGAACATTCCGCCAATGGGCTCTGTAAACCTGCATGGGAGCCTGTTGCCCCAATACCGTGGTGCAGCACCCATTAACTGGGCAGTTATTAATGGCGAGAAAGAAACCGGCGTAACTACCTTTAAACTAAAGCACGAGATCGATACCGGAGATATCCTGTTGCAGGAAAGTTTTCCCATTACGGAAACTGATAACGCCGGTGATGTGCATGACAGGATGAAAGTAATTGGCGCACAGCTTTTAATAAAAACTGTTCAGGGATTAGCTGATGGAAGTTTAAAAGAGATGCCGCAAATTAAAGACAACGGACAGCTTTGGCATGCACCTAAGATATTCACCGAAACCTGTAAGATCAACTGGAACAAAACCGTAGATGAGGTTTATAACCTCATCAGGGGACTTGCGCCTTACCCTGCCGCCTTTACTTTTTTACAGGATAAAAAACTAAAGATCTACAAGGCAGAAAAAATCCATGGATCAGTAAGCGATCTGCCGGGGAGCTATAAAACCGATTCCAGATCTTTCCTGCATTTTGCATGCAGCAATGGTTATATTGCTGTACTTGAACTTCAACTGGAAGGCAAGAAGAAAATGGCTGTTGCTGAATTTTTACGTGGTTACCGGTTTTAATTACTTCATATTCATCTTATCCAGCATCGCTTTACTGATAGCAGCTTTTGGTACTACCAGGCTGATGGTATTGACACCAAAATAAGATTCTGATACGTTGATATAACCGTTATCAGGGCCTACCTTTCCCCATGAATTTTTTACAATAAAGAAATCCCTGCCATCTGCAGACTTTTCAATACCAACTATATGCATCAGGTGATCATCCTGTGTGGTCAGGTTTTCGAAAAGAGCCTGGCGTAATGATGCATCCCACGCAACCTCACTTTGTTCAATAACCGCCACATTATGTACAGTTGCCTGGTTATCATTTCCGTTAGATTGCTGTTTGGCCATTTGCATATCTGATGATATAGTTTGCCCGGCCGGAACCGGCTTTTTCTGCATTTTTTTCCATGGAGCTTTATTTATCATAGAGAGTACAGCAGTATCGTAGAAACCGGCAATTCCTTTGCCCTGCATAAATCCCTTATTGCTCACATCTGCATCCCAGGATACTGTGTAGCCTTTATTCAAAGCGTCTTTTGTGATCTGTATCAATTCTTCAACGGGGATATTCATATAAGAACCGTTACTGAAATTATCGGGCACTTCCAGGATAAATGGTTCATAAAAAGGGTGATGCGTAAAAGAAGTCAGCATCACGTAATCATTTGCATCAAAATGCAGTACATCTTTCGCAAAACTTTGTGGATTGTGTTTTTTCCCGTTATAGTCAAATTCAGCAGGTGGCTTGCCCAATGCAGCATCCAAAATAGCTGTGAACCCTTCCGGCCAGTTCAGCGGAACAGGAGTAAGCTTTATAATGCTATCAAGATATTTTTTCAGATCGGCCACCAGCTTTTGATGATCATGATTTTTTTTACCCGGCAAAAGTCCGCTGTAAACAGATTCCGGCATGGTGCCATATTTTGCGATGGCCTTTATCTGATCATGCCCCAGCCCTCCCTCCGCAAATCTTGCATACCCCTGCCTTAATACATAATTCTTTGCCTTTTCCAGGTAAATATTTCTCACAGTAAATATTTCACTCAGGTCAAATTCACCCAGGTTGTTTTTCAGGGCCTGGCTTTCTACCAGTGATGTGGTTGAAAAACTCCAGCAGGTGCCCGTAGCAGCCTGGTTTTTTACCGGCGTTACTGCATTCTTTTTTATTACTGTAAAATTCAGTGGCTCAACCGGCATTTTACCAGCTGCTATGGCTTCATCGGTTTGTGCAAACGAATAAATAAAGGAACAGGCTGATACTAAGAGGAGAGAAAATTTTTTCATGAAATTTTATTTTGCATAACTAATTGAACAATTGAAACTGGTTTCGGAAGCAGCCAGTACATCGGCAGCTGCATTACTGATCACTATCATTAATCCTTCGTTCTGTTTAATATCCGGAATATTATCCAGCACTTTTGCAAATACGTATTTTCCATTGGCAGGATTGGTAATTTTAATGATAGTGCCCGGAGCAGCCCCATTATGCAGACAATAATATTTATTATCAGACCAGCCGCTGGTACTTTTAAAAACACCTGCACTTCCGGCTGCCTCAACCGCATCTGCATTCTTTTGCTGCTGCTCGTATAATGTTTTAAAACTGGCTCCACTGTTGCCTTTAGCTGGCTGTGGTTTCGGAGTTTCAGCTACAGGTGTTTCTTTAACAGGTTTTGTATTTACCTTTTCCTCTGTGATAACAGGCTTTGTTACAGGTTCTTTTTTTGTCTCCTTTTCTATCACAGGCTTGTTTACCACTTCAGGTGCTTTTGTTTCTGCGGGCCTGGGCGGTGCAGCCGGTATTGCCGAACCTGCTCCGCTTCCTTTGGCCAATACAGACAGTTCTGTTTTTACTTTCAGGTAACCTATGATCAATTGCGCCCCCGTTTTAACAGCATCTCCCTTAATATTATTCCATTGCTTCAGCGTTTCTAAAGGCAGGTCATTGTGATTTTTAGCAACCCTGTACAAACCTTCCTTATCTTTCATTGTATGGTAAAGCGGCACCAGGGTTTCATCTGCCCCGGCAACACCAACCTGAACAAAGTTTGAGCTGTTCAAAGGTATCTTAATGGTCTGACCCAGGCTCAGCCCGCTTTCCAGTTGTAGTTTATTGAACGGGGCAATGTCTTTAGGGCTAACATTATAAATTCTTCCTACACTATAGTAATTCTCTTTGGGTGCAACTTTGTGTACAATATAAAGTGAGGGTGAAATACCTTCTACCTGCAGCGTTTTATCCTGCGCTGCAGCAATAAAGGGCAACCATAAAAAGAGGATTACTGTTTTTTTCATGTGCTTGAATTTTCGTTGCAAAGAAACGGAATTTTGTTGGTTGGGGCGGCTATTGATTTGTTAAGAATCCCGGACATTGTAATTAATAAAATGACTGAGTATTAATAAAAAATGCCGGACATTTTCTGTCCGGCATTGCAAAGTCTTTATTAAAATTTACTGAATGACCCTTATAGAAAAATTCTGTGCCGCCGGGTTTACAGCCGGTGCCCCTACATTATTAAAGCTGATCTGCACTGTATTGGCAGCACTCACCCTTGCCCAAGCTATAACAATCGTTGATGGCAATGGTACAGAAGGAGAAACATAGACTACACTTCCAACAGTGGCACCCGGCACTGTAACAGTCAATGTAATATTTCCATTGGCAATTATATTGGGTATATCGATGCTTTGTGTATTACGTAAAATACCGCTCCACTCCGTGCCATTATATGTTTCTAGTGTACCGCCGTTATCTGCATTATACCTTACCATTCCGGTTACGCCTGCCGGGCGGTTGGCTGTTGTACCTGTAGGAACGATCATCGCAGAGGTAGCATTTATATCCATCACTGCACGGGGTAAAGTTGCTCCTGTGTTGGTGATCAATACCGAATCACCAAATCGGTTAAGGCCGGCACTGGTAAAAATGCCATAATTTCTCCTCGTTGTACCGTTTGTAACGCTGCTCAGGAAGATGCCATACATGGTTCCATCCACATTTCCTGAAAATCCGCCCAGTGCACCAAAATAGCCATATACATTCCCTGTTACTCTTCCGGTGGCTGTATTTAAACGGCTTACTGTATTTCGCATACCATACATGTTACCAACATTATTGCGGGAGTTAGCACTCATACGAACTGTATTATTAAAGCCCTGTGCCTGGTCGGTATACCCGTTTCCATTAATATTGGTTAAGTTATCAATACCTGAAAGCAGGGAAACATCATTCTGGCCGGCATGAATGGTACTGAAATTGGCACCCTGCACAAATGAAGAAGTTTGTGTTGACTTTGGATTGACAGTAGTAGCTACCAGTAAACCACTGTGGAAATCGTTGAACGTATTGGATGCATTATCCACCTCTTTTACAATGCTGGTCGTATAGGTTGCTGTACTGGCACTGTCATTCATTTTGGATGCGGTTGCCTTAAAAGTGAATTTACCCCCCAACTGATCTACTGTAAAATCTGAACCAAGGCTGTTTGTATAGGTAGTTCTGTCTCCAAATACCATATGCCGGTTTTCTGTTGAATAAAAAATACTATCGCCCTGTAACAATGGCCTGTTCATATTTACTTTCGAAGCTGCATTGTTGAAGATCCATTCACTGCTATCGGTATTTATTGCCTTCCAGGTAACGCCGTTGTTAAATTCGGGATTATTGCCGGTACTGTTATAGCGCAGCATACCCTGCACATTGGTTGCCGGGCGTTGTGCAGTAGTACCATTCGGCATGATCATGGCTGAAGTTGAATTGATATCAAACACTGCACGGGGGAAGCTTGAAAAATTATCGGTAACCAATACCGAATCACCAAAGCGATTCAAACCACGGCTTGTAAATATGCCATAGTTTCTGCGGGTGGTACCATTTTGTACATTACCCAGAAATATTCCGTACATGGTTCCGTCAACTTTTCCGGAAAGGCCGTTCAGGCTTCCCTGGTATCCATATACATTACCCCTGATGGTACCGGTTGCAGCTGCCGACCTGGTTACTGTATTTCTCATACCATACATGTTCAGCACATCGTTATGTGAGTTGTTGCTGATACGTGCATTGCTATTAATACCCCATACTTCTTCGGTATAGCCGTTACCATTTACAGTTGCTGTATTATCAATACCCGATAATACATAAGTTGTATCCTGTCCGGCATTGATGCTGCTTACATTTAAACCCTGAACCTGCGATGAAACCTGTGTTGCTTTTGGATTTACTGTGGTTGCGATCAAAAGGCCACTATGAGAATCAGTGAACGTGTTTGATGCATTATCAACTTCATTAATAATGCTACTGGTATAAACAGATGCTGAAGCACTGTCAGTCATTTTTGAAGCAGTGGATTTGAAAACAAATTTTCCACCCAGCAGGTCTGCGTTAAAATCACTACCCAGGCTATTCGTATACGTATAGCGGTCACTAAAAATAAAATGCTTACTGGCCGTTGAATAAAAAACACTGTCGCCTAAAGTAAGCCCTCTGGTTAGTTCTACTTTATTTGTTAAAGCATTAAATACCCATTCACTACTTCCGGTTGCAAAACCCAGCCAGCCTGCACCATTATTAAACTCCGGATTATTGGTGGTACTGTTGTAACGCAGCATACCCTGGATATTGGTAGCAGGACGTTGAGCTGTTGAACCATTGGGCATGATCATGGCAGAGGTTGAATTGATATCAAATACTGCACGGGGAAGTGTTGAGAAATTATCTGAAACCAATACAGAATCTCCAAAACGGTTCAACCCACGATTAGTATATACTGCATAATTTTTACCCGGGTTAGCATCTAAAACGTTATTGAGGAAAATGCCATACATATTCCCGGTTAGTTTGCCTCCGAATCCGTTCATTGCTCCAAAATATCCATAAATATTACCATTAACCACACCCGGTAAGCCTGGCAACCTGGTAATATTGTTGCGCATGCCAAAAATGGTACCGGCACCATTTGTTGAGTTACTGTTCATACGCACATTGTTTGAAAGTCCGAACACAGTTTCAGTATATCCATTGCCATTAATAGTGGTGGTATTGGTAATACCGTTCAGTAAAAATGCAGTATCCTGTCCTGCATGAATGGTGCTTACATTAATACCCTGTACCTGTGAAGAAGTTTGTAATGATTTGGGGTTGACGGTGGTGGCAACCAGCAAGCCGCTGTGAAAATCATTGAAGGTATTGGAAGCATTATCGACTTCATTTATAATACTGCTCGTATAGGCTGATGCGGTGGCAC
The DNA here is from genome assembly GCA_046070545.1 of Ferruginibacter sp. GTDB lineage: Bacteria > Bacteroidota > Bacteroidia > Chitinophagales > Chitinophagaceae > Ferruginibacter. The sequence continues at coordinate 2,949 of JBJTMN010000162.1, read as the reverse complement.
TGTCACTCATTTTGGATGCCGTAGATTTAAAAACAAATTTTCCACCCAGCAGATCAGCGTTAAAATCACTACCCAGGCTGTTGGTATAAGTAAAGCGGTCGCTGAAAATAAAATGCTTATTGGTAGTTGAATAAAAAACACTGTCGCCTAATGTAAGTCCCCGGGTAAGTTCCACTTTATTGGTCAATGCATTGAACAACCATTCGCTGCCGCCACTGCCAAAACCCAGCCAGCCTGCACCATTATTGTATTCGGGATTATTGGTAGTGCTGTTGTAACGCATCATACCCTGTATATTGGTAGCCGGGCGCTGAGCCGTGGTTCCATTAGGCATGATCATAGCAGAACTTGAATTGATATCAAAAACTGCCCGGGGAAATGTTGAGAAATTATCTGTTACCAAAACAGAATCACCAAAGCGGTTTAATCCACGGTTTGTAAAGATGCCGTAGTTTCTGCGGGTTGTACCGTTTTGTACATTGCCCAGGAATATTCCATACATGGTTCCGTCAACTTTTCCTGAAAGGCCGTTCAGGCTTCCCAGGTAACCATATACATTGCCCCTGATCATTCCTGTGGCAAGCCCTGACCTGGTGATGGTGTTCCTCATTCCATACATATTAAGCAAATCATTACGGGAATTACTGCTGATACGTGCATTGTTACTGATACCCCAAACCTCTTCGGTATAACCATTGCCATTTACAGTTGCAGTATTATCGATTCCTGACAAAACATACGCTGTATCCTGCCCTGCATGAATAGAACTAACATTTATACCTTCTACCTGTGAGGAAACCTGTGTTGATTTAGGATTTTTAGTTGTTGCTACCAGCAGGCCGCTATGAAATCCATTTGCTGCAAATGCTGCATTATCTATTTCGTTAACTATACTGGAAGTGTAAGGGGTTGACCGGAGACTGTCAGCCATCATGGAAGCTGTTGATTTAAATACCCATTTACCGCCCAGCAGGTCTACATTAAAATCTGGTTGCCCCAGGCTGTTTGAATAAGTATACCGGTCTGCAAAAATGAACTTTCCAAGAACAGGACTGTAAAAAACAGTATCATTTGCAAGTAAACCACGGCGCAGGTATACCCGGCTGGAATCAGTATCGTAAACCCATTCACTGCTGTCTTCAGGGCTTATCATATTGGCTGCAGGCAATGGAGCCATGATCAATTCCCGCCATTCTTTCACACTTTGCCGGTAAACATAAATCTTATCGTCGGAAGTATTGTACACCATTAATCCGTTAGCCGGTGTTTTAATACCTGCCATCTGCTCTTTGCTTACCCTTGGCATCAGGAAGCCTTTGGCAGAGTCTGACAATTCAAGTACCGCAGAAGGATGTGGTGCAGATGCTTTCTGGCCACCGATCTTCACCTGTGCATACAGGGAGGTTCCGGAGATCAGCAATACAATAACAAGAAATGAGGAGAGGTTAAAAAATTTCATAATTCAGCATTTAGTTTGCGTCAAGATACTAATCGCTGCTGAATAATGCAATACCTCAAAGTGGCCATTACATTAAATAATTGGTGTGCTTATTATGGGAAGATATTAAATTTATTTACTACTTAATAAGTATACGCCACTCCCTGGGATAATAGTTATTGATACGGTTGGGCATAACTTTTATCCAGCCCAATGGCAACTGTTGGTATGTAAGCAATACCCAGCCACGTAATTCGGTTTCAAGTGTAAAATCATGCCTGCGGAGATATTGAAGGGCAAGATCCCGTTCTATCTCTATTGCCGGAACAGCATCATGTATTATTTTACTTACTGCCAGGTCATGGGCCGGGATCAACTCATTACGAATGATGGTGCCCAGGATAACCCCGGCTTTTTTAATGTATAATGCCGACTGAATGATCGCCAGGTCAGTGTCTAAATGGCCGGGAAAAGCAATTACTTCTTCATGTTGCTTCAGGAAAATATAGTCATCCCCATGTTTCAGCAATGGTTTTACTGTTTCAATTTCTTTAGCTGTAACCGCCTGTTTATTCTTCATTTTAGCCCTGGACGCTGCCGCATGATGCATTTTACCTTCAGAAATGTCTTCAGTACTGGCAGCTTTTTTGAACGCCGAAATAAAAAAACCCTCGCCTTTAACTTTATCAGGATAAAAACGGTATCCAAATGAATTTTTATTTTCGGAAACCGTTTCCACAATACCCCATCCTTCGTCAACTTTCAGCTTTACACTTTCAACCTTAAACTCCTGTATCAGCCAATCCTCTATCTCCTCATCTTCCTGTTTTGAGTAAGAACAGGTTGAGTAGATCAGCACACCCCCTTCTTTTAATGAAGGCATAATATCCGCCAGGATCCTTTGCTGGCGCTGTGCACAAAGCGTTACATTATTTTCGCTCCATTCATCAATGGCATTGGGATCTTTCCGAAACAAACCGCTTCCGCTGCAGGGAGCATCTACCACAATTACATCAAAATAGTTTTGTAACCGTTGAAAATCTTTCGGGTCATTATTGGTAACGATCACATTGGCTGCTCCCCATTTGGTTATATTTTCTGTTAGAATGTTAACCCTGGTTTTAATGACCTCATTACTTACTAGCAAACTACCGGCTGAAATAACAGATTGTATCAGAGTAGACTTACCACCCGGTGCAGCACACAGGTCCAGTACCCTGAGGGGTTTCGAAAGATCAACCGTTTGTTTCAGTACTTCCTCCAGGAACATGCTGCTGGCTTCCTGCACATAATAGGCCCCGGCATGAAAAAGCGGATCAAGAGTGAAGGAGGGACGTTCTGCAAGGTAGAAACCCTCATCACACCAGGGCACTTTGTCTGATCGAATATTGAAGATCGAATATTGCCCCCCGGCAACGTCCGGAATTGTATTGACTTTTTTATTCGGATTGAAACGGATGGAAGTGACCTGTTCTCCCAATTGATGGACGGCTTTGAAAGGAATTTCATCA
>JBJTMN010000161.1:0-3190 GCA_046070545.1 Ferruginibacter sp. | reverse complement strand
AGATACCGCGTCGTGACGCCGCTCCGCTCGTCGACTTCCTGCCACCCCTGCTGCAAGGCCTTCGCATCGCCGGGTAGCAAGGGTATGTATGGGCGGGTTTTTAAGTACAGCCCGGGCAATGGTAAGCCTTTGTCTTTCGCCACCGCTGAGTTTGCTGCCACGGTCACCAATGTTGGTTTGATAGCCCTGTTCTTTCTGCATGATAAAATTGTGGGCATTGGCTACTTTAGCGGCCTGCTCTATTTCTTCCTGTGTGGCATTACTCATACCCAGGGCGATATTATTGGCAATAGTATCATTGAACAGGATAGGCTCTTGTGTTACGATGCTGATCAAAGTGCGCAGGGAGTGCAGCGAATAATCTTTTATGTTGATCCCGTCTACCAGTATCTCGCCGTTACTGGCATCATGAAAGCGTGGTACCAGGTCGGCCAGGGTTGATTTTCCGGCACCGCTGCTACCCACCAACGCAACTGTTTTTCCTTTCTGTACTTTTAAATTGATGTGCTGCAGAATTACTGCATCATCGTATTTAAACCCAACATTATTGAATTCGATGCCACTGGTAAATGCCTCTATTTTTTTTCCGTTCGGGTTATCATCCACCGTTATGGGTGCCGATAAAACTTCTTCTATCCTGCCAATGGCAGATGATCCTTTACGCATATTACTGAAAGCAGTAGAAATGGATTTGGCAGGGTCGATGATGTTATAGAACAAGCCCATGTATGTAAGAAACAAAGCGCCGTTCAATCCCAGTTCGCCACTTAATACCAGCCTGCCGCCAAACCAAAGTATGCCCGCAAAAATTGCTACCCCCATCATTTCACTCATGGGCGAAGCCAGGTCACGCTTAAAACCGATCTGGTTTTTGGCCCGCAGCAGGTCGTAGTTAATGGTGTTGAATTTTTTCTGCAATAATGATTCTACATTAAATGCTTTAATTACCCTTAAGCCGCCGAGCGTTTCATCTACAGTAGAAATGGCTTCGCCTCCTTTTTCTGCCACCAGGGCTGATTGTTTTTTTAAAGAGCGGCTCACCCTTCCTATCACCAGTCCCATCACCGGAATACACAATAATATAAACCCGGTAAGTTTGGGGCTTATATAAAACAACACCCCAAGATTAATAATGATCGCCAGCGGATCTTTTACCCATCCTTCCAGTGTGCCTACTACCGAACCTTCCACTTCGGCCACATCGTTGGTCATACGGCTCATCAGGTCGCCTTTACGCTGCTCGGTAAAATAGCCAATGGGTAGTTTAAGTATCTTATCATACATGTCGATCCTTAACCGGTTTACAATGCCGTTCTTTAATGGCCCCATGGCCCTGTAAGACAAGTAGAGAAAGAAATTCTTTAAGAATATAGAAATGATGATAAGTATACAAACAATACCCAGTGCATGATAAACACTTCCATTACTGATGAGTCCGTTAAGTTGTTCCGTTACATAAGCCACTAATGGGTTACCCGATTTTTTGGGTATTGGCCCCTGGTCATTTACCCCAAAGATCAGTTGCATGAACGGCAGCAACATACCTATTGACAGGATTGAAAAAATGATGGAAAGGAAGATATTGACCACGTACCACACAATGGATGCCTTGTATTGCCCCAGGTAATTGAAAACCCTTGAATATTGCTTCATTTGTAATAATTCTGAATAGAAACGGCAAAGTAACTAATTTTACAGCTATTAAAGTATAAACATTATGTTAGAAGGTAAAAGGCAGAAGCAGGTGGCGGGCTTGTTAAACAAGGAACTGAGTGATATTTTTCAGCGCCTGGGCATATCCATGATGGATGGAGGTATGGTTTCCATTTCATCGGTAAAAATTACGCCCGACCTGTATGAGGCGAGGATATACCTGAGTTTTTTCCAGGTAAAGGACAGTTTTGATGCATTGAAGAAAATTGAAGAGCGTGCCTGGGAAATAAAGAAAGAACTGACGGCCAGGGTACGCCATCAGCTGCGCAGCATGCCCAAGCTTACTTTTTTTATTGATGATACGCTGGATTATGTAGATAAGATGGAGAAGATATTTAAGGAGATAAAACAACCGCCCCTAACCCCTAAAGGGGAACAAGGAGAAGATTGAAGCGAAGGCGTTTACACGAATTAACCGATTAACTAATTAACGGATTAACATTGTATTTTACATTTGCCTGGAGATATTTTAAAGCAAAAAAAAGCGCCCATGCAATCAACATCATTGCATGGGTCACAGTAGGTGTTATTGCCTTTGCTACCTGCTGCCAGATCCTGGTACTGAGTGTATTCAATGGTTTTGAAGACCTGGTAAAATCCCTCTACTCTTCTTTTTATGCAGATATGAAGATCATACCGGCAGCGGGTAAAACCTTTACACTTACCAGTTCGCAGATCGCCTCAATAAAGAACCAACCGGTTGTAGAAAATTTTTCGCTGATAGCAGAAGAGAAGGCCCTGCTTAAAAACCAGGATGCCCAGACCGTTATATACCTGAAAGGCGTTGATGCCAATTACGAAAAAGTGAGCGGCGTTGCTTCCAAAACAAACCGGGGTAAATATCTTACAGGTACTGCCGAAGCTCCGTTCCTGGTAGTAGGGTCTGGCATACAAAATGCAACAGGACTAAATTTCAGTGCACCTTTTTATACCGATTCTGTAGCAGTTATTTTACCAAAAAAAACGAATAATTACAGCGACCCGTTGCAATCAATTAGCGAGGGCTTTATTGCTCCTTCGGGATCATTTACCATTCAGCAGGAATTTGATGATAAATATGCCATTACCAATATTGATTTTGTAAAACAACAGATGGGTTTTGCTGCAGATGAATACAGTGCGGTGGAAATAAAACTCAAAGAAAAAGCAGATGCGGTGGAAGCTAAAAAACAGCTGGGTACCTTGCTGGGCAACCTCTATAAAGTACAAACCAAGTACGAACAAAACACCAGCTTATACAATACCATGAAACTGGAGAAGTGGGCCATCTATGCCATACTTACCTTAATACTGATCATTGCAGCATTCAACATGGTAAGCGCATTAACCATGCTGGTATTGGAAAAACAAAAAGACATCCAGGTGTTGCAGGCCATGGGCGCCAGCCGCCAGATGATCAGGAAGATCTTTTTGACTGAAGGGCTCGTACTGGCCGGGATCGGTGCCACAGTGGGGATGTTGCTGGCGGTGTTGTTGT
>JBJTMN010000160.1:0-9626 GCA_046070545.1 Ferruginibacter sp. | reverse complement strand
GATAAATTTTTATGAAATTCTGCTCAGACTATCCTTATTACTTACCTGAAATTCCCTTTAAATTTTATCCCATATTTTTAGTCACACCTTATCACTTCAGGGTTAAAGTTTTAATTCTTTCCTATTTTTATTTCACAGATGTTTTTTAAATCGTTTATATTTTTCAATTATATAAAATGGACGTATTATACAAACGTTTATCTCCCCAATCATTTGCGTAAAAACCCCATCCATTACAAAGGGTATTTACACGCTTTATTTATTTTGAATATAATTTGAACTTGCATTCTACGTTATTAGTACGAAAATCCAGATCCGATACTACCCAAAAACCAGTTATATGATGACGAACGAAAATATGAACGAGCCTATAAAAGTGATCATTGCGGATGATCACGTTCTATACAGGGCCGGTGTGAAAACGGCCCTTAGCGCAAAAAAAGATGTAAAAGTAGTGGCTGAGGCCGATAATGGCATGCACCTGCTTAATATGCTGAAAATGATACCGGTAGATGTAATTCTGCTCGATATTCAGATGCCGATTATGGATGGTATAACCGCCTTACCGGAAATTAAAAAGCTGTACCCGCATATACGTATTATCATGCTTACCATGATGGATGACCACAGTATGATCACCAAATTAATGGAAATTGGAGCCAACAGCTATCTTACAAAAACCAGCGACAGCGAAATTATTTACGAAGCTATTAAAACCTGCTTTGAACAAGAGTATTACTTTAACCAGTTGACCAATAAAGCTTTGTTAACCAACCTGAAACAGCGAAATGATGTTAGCCCACAGCGCATGGTGCAGCAGGAAGCACACCTGAACGACAAGGAAATGCTGATATTAAAGCTGATGTGCGAAGAGAAAAGTACTAAGGAAATTGCCGATATAGTAGATCTTAGCCCACGTACCGTAGAAGCAATACGGGATAAACTGAAAGTAAAAACCGGTGCTAAAAGTACGGCAGGTTTAATTATGTATGCTGTAAAACATAACATATTGAACGAAGAGATCTGAACATAAAATCGTAACCCCCGTTTCTAAAGTTTAATAAGAAAATACCCTCCGATAAAACGGAGGGTTCTTTTTTACAGCTACCCTAAATATGCTCTTAGTATATTTGATGATGAACTATTTTATTTTCAATGGTAAAATGTATAAGGAAGATACGGCCGTGTTGGGCTCAAACAGCCGTGCCCTCAGGTTTGGTGACGGTCTTTTTGAAACCATCAAAGGCATCAATGGTGAGTTGGAGTTTTTAGATGAACACCTGGCCAGGTTATGGAAAGGCATGCAGATACTCCAGTTCAATATACCTAAACATTTTACACCCGACCGTTTGCAGGAAGAGATTGGTAGTCTGCTGAAGAAGAACGGCCATGGAAAAAAAGCAAGGATACGGCTCACTGTCTTCAGGGGCGACGGCGGCTTGTACGATGAAATTGACCACCGGCCCAATTACCTACTGCAAAGCTGGGAGCTTGCCGCTGAAACCGGCGGCTGGAACAGCAATGGGCTGGTTTTGGGAATTTATACAGAGGTAAAAAAGCCATTTGATATACTCAGCAATCTGAAACACAACAATTTTTTGCCTTATGTACTGGCGGCCCTTTGCGCAAAAAAAGAAAAATGGAACGATGCAATTTTACTGAATACCGATGACAGACTTTGTGATACCAGCATTGCCAATGTATTTTTAATTAAAGATGAAGTGGTTTATACACCTGCTTTACAGGAAGCCTGCATTGCCGGCATCATGCGCAGGCATATAATGAATCAACTGACAGTGGCAGGAATTAAAGTTGTTGAAGGGCAGTTTGGTATTGCCGACCTGGAAGCTGCGGATGAGGTTTTTTTATCCAATTCTATTTACAATATGCGCTGGGTGGGAAGAATCGGTGATAAGGAATACAATTGTAGCCAGGCACAAAAAATTTATGCTGCTGTATTTTCAACAAATAAATAGCCCTGCTGTTATATCCACAGATTCACTAAACCAATTTACCATTGCAAACAGTTAATATATTCTGGTTCAGGCGTGACCTGCGGTTAACAGACAATGCAGGTCTTTATCATGCACTTAAAAATGAAACACCGGTATTACCCATATTTATTTTTGATAAAAATATCCTCGATAAACTTTCAGATAAAGCAGATAAAAGGGTAGCATTTATTTACGCAGCTTTACAGGAGATGCAGGCTTCGTTAATAAAGATGGGATCATCCCTGGAAGTTTTCTATTCAACCCCTGCTGAAGCTTTTGAAAAACTTGTCTCGAAATATAAGGTTGAAAAAGTATTTACCAATCATGATTATGAACCTTATGCCAAGACAAGGGACGCTGCCATTGCGGAGATGCTGAAAGCAAAAGGCGTATCATTTCATACTTCTAAAGATCAGGTGATCCTGGAAAAGGATGAAGTGCTGAAGGATGACGGAAAACCTTACACTGTCTTTACGCCTTACAGCAGAAAATGGAAGGCTGTTTTAAACGACTTTCATTTTAAACCATATCCTACAGAAAAATATTTCAATAATTTTTTGAAGCAGGCGGCAAATGAAATACCTGCATTGGCTGTGATGGGTTTTACAGATGCATCCACCATATTCCCATCTAAATCATTGAATGAAGAACTGGTTTTAAAATACCAGCAACAACGTGATATTCCGGCCATTGCAGGAACAAGTAAACTGGGTGTTCACCTGCGCTTTGGAACGGTCAGTATTAGAAAGATCGCTAAACAAAGCAGTAGCTTAAGCGAAACATTTTTGAATGAACTGATATGGCGTGATTTTTACCACATGATACTCTGGCATTTTCCGCAAGTGGGACTTGGTAAGGCCTTTAAACCTGCCTACGATCTTATTGAATGGCGTCGTGATGAAAACGATTTTTCTGCCTGGTGTAAGGGACAAACCGGTTACCCCATTGTAGATGCCGGAATGCGTGAACTGAATGAGACAGGATTCATGCACAATCGGGTACGTATGATCGTTGCTTCGTTTTTAACCAAACATTTATTGCTGGACTGGCGACTGGGGGAAGCTTATTTTGCAGAAAAACTGCTGGATTTTGACCTGGCAGCAAACAACGGTGGCTGGCAATGGGCAGCCGGTAGTGGTTGTGATGCGGCGCCTTATTTCAGGATATTCAATCCGTATTTGCAAACCAAGAAATTTGGTTCTCAACTGGCCTATATTAATAAATGGGTACCCGAACTGAACGAATTGCATTATCCAAAACCCATTGTTGATCATGAGTTTGCCCGCAAGCGCTGCCTGGAAATATATAAGAAGGCATTGGATAAAAATGAATTCTAAACCTTTGTTTCCAGAAAAACATCTGTTGCCGGTACTTTATAAAGGGCATGGGTATTTTGAAAAACCTGAAGCAGTTTTTGTACGGCATCTTTTCCTGTCTCGCCCAGGTTAATGGAATAATTGTTCACATACAGATCAATATGCTGGCGCATTACAGACTCACTCATTTCCTGTGAGTGTTGTTTCACATACTCAGTAAGCTCTTTATAATGATGTGCGTAAGCGTATTCAATACTTTTCCTGATCAGTGAATCTACCTGTAATTTAGTTTCAGCATCAACAGACCGTTTTATAACAATGCCTCCCAACGGAATGGATTTACCAGTTTCTCTTTCCCAGTAATCGCCCAGGTCGGTAATCTTTTGTAAACCTTTTTCTGCATAGGTAAAACGATTCTCATGAATGATAACACCCAGTCCTTTGCCCTCCAGCACAAAATTTTCAATTTCATCATACCGCAGAAATATTTTGTTCTTTGCGGCAGGATAAGCAAGTGAAAAAAGTAGGTGTGCAGTAGTATGTTCGCCCGGTATGGCAATTGTTTTTCCTTCAACATTCAATATTCCCTGTTCATTATTCGATATTAAAAGCGGCCCCACACCGGTTCCCAAAGCGCTTCCGCTGTTCAGTACTATATATTCTTTCAGTACCAATGGCAGCACACCATAACTCAGTTTGGTAATATCCAGTTTGCCTTGTAATGCCCAATTGTTCAGGGTTTGTACATCTTCCAGAAAAACATCAAACTGTAATCCCCCGGTATCAATCTTATTATTTACCAGTGCATCAAATATAAAAGTATCATTGGGGCAGGGGGAAAAGCCAAGGGTTAAGGTCATCAGTTGATAAGTTAATTGGTTAATCCGTTAATTGTGTTATTAGTGTTGCAAGTTCATGGTTTAAATTTTCAATCGCCTCTTTAATCTTCCATTTTGTTTTGTCTCTCTCGCCTACCAGGTTTGATATGGATCTTATCTGCAGGAAAGGGATTTTTTCCTGTAAGCAAACATAATGCAATGCTGCTCCTTCCATACTTTCGATACCGGCATTAAAACTGCGGATGTATTGCTGCTTTTGCAATGCACTATCGCTGATCCTGTTCACCGTAATAGCTTTTACTTTTGGCAAATCATTAGTTGCTGAAAATTCATTTGGATTAACTAGCCATCCATCTGTAAAAGGAAATTCATCTTTATCGGCAAAGCCTGTCTTAAAAAGGGGGGTATAAATTTCTTTTTCCTCAATTCCAATGTCGGCAAAACAATCCCGCTGTACCATTACTACTTTCCCAAACTCAGTTTCATTATTAAAACTTCCTGCAATACCTGCCTGTATGATATAGTCATAATCTACCTGTTGAATACGTTTTTGGAGGTGATACATGGCTGAAGGAACACCAACACCGGTTATCAGCACATCGGCCTGGTTGTTTACAGCTAAAAAAGGCTCAATTTCAAATGCTGTTGCAGCGATAACTAAGATTTGCATGATACAAATTTCGTGTTTACACTTCACATTTCAGGATTTAGCAGTTACCTTTGCGGAAATTTTTAATGATTAATGGTTTACATCACCAGGATAGAACATTTTAATGCAGCTCATAAATTATATAATCCGGCCTGGAGCAGGGAAAAGAATGAGCAGGTCTTTGGCAAATGCGCCAATGAAAACTGGCATGGCCATAATTTTGAATTGTTTGTTACATTAAAGGGAGAACCTGATCCTGATACCGGTTTTGTGTACGATGTAAAAAAGCTAAGCATTATTGTACAGGAACATGTGATTGAAAAACTGGATCACAAAAACCTGAATGTGGATGGTGATTTTATGGCTGGTAAACTCTGTTCCATTGAAAACCTGGTGATCGGAATCTGGAATGAACTGGTTCCACACCTGCCTGCCGGTGTACAACTGCACTGCCTTAAATTATCCGAAACACCACGCATATTTGTTGAATACTACGGCAATTAATTTCCGTTTTAGCCTAACAAATCATAACTTTAGTCATAATCAGCTTTCAATAACTGATGTGTTTGAACAGCATACTTCTGTTTTAGCCTTTAGTTTTTTGTTCTTAATATTTGCAGTATGTATTAAGAACAAATTGTAGTCCCTGGTTGTTATAACTGTATCATGAATAATAAAGTAGCCGTTTACCGAAAAGAACATTTTAATGCAGCTCATCGCCTGAATAATCCTGCATGGGATGAAGCTACCAATCAACGTATTTTTGGCAAATGTAATAACCCGCATTTTCATGGGCATAATTACGAGTTAATTGTAAAACTAACCGGGGTACCCGATCCTGAAACTGGTTATCTGATGGACCTTAAAATATTAAGCGACCTGGTAAAGGAGAATGTACTGGAGAGATTTGATCATAAGAACCTGAACGAAGACACCGCTGAGTTTAAAGATCTGAATCCTACTGCTGAAAATATTGCAATTGTTATCTACCATATTTTAAGAGATAAGATAGATACTAAACTGGACCTGCAGGTGCGGCTCTACGAAACAGAAAGAAATTTTGTGGATTACCCGGTAAACTAAAACACAGATGCGTTGTTAAACAGAAAACTATAATTAATGGCCTATAAAAGAACAGAGCAGTATGATGAAGAGACCACGGCAGGTCTTATCGAAAATTACAGGAGCACCTTAAGCTTACTGGGCGAAGACGCCGGAAGGGAAGGATTGGAAAAAACACCTGAACGTGTGGCCAAAGCCATGCAGTATCTTACACAGGGCTACCAGATGGATGCCAACGCCATTTTAAACTCTGCCAAGTTTCACGAAGATGTGAGTGAAATGATCATTGTGAAGGATATTGAGCTGTACAGCATGTGTGAACATCATATGTTGCCATTTTACGGAAAGGCCCATGTGGCCTATATTCCCAATGGATATATAACCGGGCTTAGTAAAATAGCCCGGGTGGTAGATGTATTCAGCCGCCGCCTGCAGGTACAGGAAAGATTAACACACCAGATACTGAACTCCATTAAAGAAACACTTAACCCACTGGGTGTTGCAGTGGTAATTGAAGCATCGCATTTATGTATGATGATGCGGGGAGTATCTAAACAGAATTCAGTTACAACTACTTCTGCTTTCTGGGGAGAGTTTGAGAAGAATGAAACAAGGAGTGAGTTTTCAAAGCTTATCTCATCCAAACTGCATTGATCAATTATTTGTAAAATAAAAATCCCTCTGCAAGAGGGATTTTTTTGTTTTATTTGTATTCTAAAAAGATCAACGATGGCACGTGCTTATATATTCCCCGGTCAGGGATCCCAGTTCAGCGGAATGGGAAAAAATTTATACGAATCCAATCAGGCTTCAAAAGAAATGTTTGAACAGGCAAATGAGATACTGGGTTTCAGAATCTCTGATATCATGTTCAATGGATCTGATGAAGACCTGAAACAAACCAATGTAACGCAACCTGCTGTTTTTTTACATTCGGTAATTGCTTTTAAAACGTTGGATGCTGTAAGGCCTGACATGGTTGCAGGACATTCTTTGGGCGAGTTTTCTGCCCTGGTTGCAAATGATGTATTAAGTTTTGAAAATGCATTGATGCTGGTTTCCATAAGGGCACAGGCTATGCAACGTGCCTGCCAGGTAACCCCTTCCACTATGGCAGCAGTTTTAAATTTGCCCGACAGCAGGGTAGAACAGATCTGTAATGAAGTGACCATGGAAACAGGTGAAGTAGTGGTGCCTGCAAATTATAATTGCCCGGGCCAACTGGTTATAAGCGGTACTGTAAAAGGTATTGAAATTGCCTGCGAACGCATGAAGGCTGCCGGCGCAAAAAGAGCACTGGTGTTACCGGTAGGCGGTGCTTTTCATTCGCCGCTGATGATGCCTGCCAAAGAAGAACTGGCAGAAGCTATTGAAGCAACACATTTCAACGAGCCTTCCTGTCCGGTATATCAAAACGTAGTAGCAAAAGCAGTAACCGATCCTACAGCCATAAAACATAATTTAATTGATCAGCTGACCGGTGCTGTGCGCTGGACACAAAGTGTTGAAGCAATGATCTCTGATGGCGCCGTAAACTTTACAGAATCTGGCCCGGGTAAGGTTTTACAGGGACTGGTGATGAAAATAAATAAAGAGATGCAAACGGATGGTGTTAGTTAATCCGAAGTGGAATTAACAAATTAACGATGATTATTTAATTACTATCACTGAACCTTTACGCCTGATCATTTTTCCGGTATAGTCGATCCCTTCTGCCATCCATACATAAGTTGCAGTAGGCTGCGCTGTACCTTTGATACGGCCATCCCATCCAATGGCAGGGTTTGTAGTACTGAAAACGAGGGTACCCCAGCGGTCGTATATTCTGAAGTAATGAAAGTCTTTAATGCCTACAGGAAATGCTTTTAAAATATCATTCCTGGAATTGCCGTTTGGTGTGAAAGCATTGGGCACATATATATCAGGACCCTTATAAACCTGTATCTTTATCTTGTCGGTAGCCAGGCAGCCAATGGCAGTGCGGGCTTCAACTGTGTAGGTAATATCTTTATCTAAAACAACAATGGGATTGGCGATCTGTGGATTATTCAATCCATCAAATGGCTGCCATTGATATTGCGTAAACCCAACCATGTTAACATCGTTTGCATTTAACTGAATGGGCTGGCCAATACCCAGTACCGTATCTCTGCCTGCATCAACAATGGCCTCACGGGTAACAGTGATCACTACATCATCTTTCTTTAAACTATTACAGCCATTGGCATCAACAACATGCAATGAATAGGTGATATTGCCCGGAAGGTTAATGGTTGTTGGATTTTGAAGCCGGTTATTATTGAGAGATGATGCAGGCGACCAGAAAAAAGAAACACCACCCGAACCATTCAGCTGTATATTCCTGCCAAAACAGATGGTACTGTCGGGACCTGCATTTGCAAGGGGGGCAGGGTTTACAAATACAATCACCGAATCAACCTGGTTGCAAATGCCCGTAGTTGCTGTTACATAATATTTGATGGTATTAACCGGGTTTGCAACCGGGCTTTGCAGGGCTGCATTATCAAGCGCTAATGGCGGCCACCAGATAAAACTGTTTGCATTGGAGTTTGTATTCAGCCGAACAGATCTGCCTTCACAGATCGTCTTATCAGGTCCTGCATCAAGGGTTACGGTATTATTCAACGGAATAACAAAGTTCTGAGAAGCAGTACAGTTATTATTGTCTTTTACAAAAATGGTATAACTACCTGCGGTAAGATTAAATACATTGTTGTTTTGAAAATTAATTCCGTCAAGCGAATACTGGTAAGGATTTTTGCCACCTGCAAGGTTAATAGTAATGCTACCGTCAGGACTTCCTGAACAACTGGCTGGCTGCACAGGCGTGCTGCTTATTAAAAAATCAGGATATAGCTGAGTAATGGGAATATCCAGGCTATCTATACAACCGGTAATATCTCTCACTTTTACCCGGTAAACACCAACCGGCAAATTGGAAAAAATATTACCTGCCTGCCATGGGCCGTTGTTGAAAGAATATTCAACTGGCGCCGTCCATGCTGCATCAGCACCAACAATTATTTCACCGGTTGTTGCATCCTTGCAGTTGATCTCTGTTTTTGAAACAAGGTCAAGTTTTTTCCATTGAACAAATGCCGAGTCACGGCCATGACAGGTACCGAATGTAGAAGTGCAATAGTAAGTTGTTGCCGGATTCACAGGTGTTGCAATAGGGTCCCTGATGGTAAGACTGCTTAAAGTAGGGTCAGCATCCCACTGGTAAGAAGCATAACCATTGTATGCGGTTAACTGCACCGATGTGTTCCTACAGATCTTCGCAGTATCAGGCACAATACCCAACGTGTCATAATCTCTTATTTGTATGATGGTGCTGTCAGTAGGAGTGTTGGAACTGCAACCCGGACCTGCCAGTGCATAAATTTTTATCAGTTCAATACCTTCAGGTACATTATCGATTATGGGCACAACATTCACCAGAACTTCTTTTTGATTGGCAGGTATGGTTACGGTTGATGGCAGCAACTGCATATCAACACCATTGATAGCTGTACCGCCATAGGAGAGCGATACATCCAGCGGGGTACTTTCTGCATTGGGCCTTTTAATTTTGAATGAACCTGTCAGGCAACCTTCAACTAAATAATAATTATTCTGCTGATCAACCTGTGTAAAATTTACAATTCCAATGGCATTGGAAGAAAGGCTGCCTGCTTCCAGGAAAACACCACTATCCAGATCATCATCAAACACATCTGCAATAACTAATTTTAAATGATAGGAT
>JBJTMN010000159.1:0-3150 GCA_046070545.1 Ferruginibacter sp. | reverse complement strand
TTGCAAAATCATAGGGTGAAAAAGACACCAGCCCTGCACCAGGCACATTCTTAACTATATTTTTGTTTACAATAAATACAATGTAATTGAGCGCAAATACACCTATGATAAAGAACAATGTCATCACCTTAAAGGCAGTGTAATTTTTCAGTTTAAGCCATTCTATTTTTAACAGGTCGGTCATTGTACAGGGTAATTATTTTAAGAATTTATTTATCGCTTTGCCTGCCGGTAATTTCCAGGAAACGGGTCTCCAGGGATTTTCGTTTTACATTTAGTTTGTTCAGAACAATGCCTTTATCAAAACAAAAACGGTTTACGGTCTCACCGGTGATCTTTTCACTGCAAACCAAATGCAGTTCATTATCAGCTTCTGTCAATGATTGCAACCCTTCCAGTTGCAGGATCGTATTTTTTAAAGCTGCATTGTCATTTGAACTGATATCTATCAAAACATCCACTGCAGTATGCTCTGCACCGGTATCCATCAATGCTGCAACAGAGCTTACGGTTTTTAAAACCCCTTTTTGAATAATGGCAACATGCGTACAAACTTTTTCCACTTCATCCAGGATATGACTGGCCATAATGATCGTCTTACCTCCCTTGTATAACTGCCTGATCAGCTCCCTGATCTCTGCAATACCAGCCGGATCAAGCCCGTTGGTAGGTTCATCAAAAACCAGGATTTCAGGATCACCCAGTAAAGCAGCGGCAATAGCAAGCCTTTGTTTCATCCCCAGGGAATAGGTACTGAATTTTGAGTCTTTGCGTTCGTACAGGTTTACAATTCTCAGTACTTTTTCAATATCAGCTTCTCCCCTGCCTTTGATCTTTGCAGCAATGGCCAGGTTTCTTTCTGCGCTCAGGTAATGATAAAAATTAGGTGTTTCAAGCAGTGTACCTATTTTTTTCCGGAGGTCGTTTGGCGCAAGCCCTTCACCAGCCCAGGTAAATGAGCCGCCGGATGATTTTAAAACATCCATAATGATACCTAGTAAAGTTGTTTTACCGCTGCCGTTGGGCCCTAAAATGCCAAACACCGTTTTTGGTGGCACTTCAAAGCTCACATTATCCAGTGCCTTTATTTTGCCGTAATTTTTTGTAAGATTATTGATACTGAGTATTGCCATATACCGGTTTATAAATGGGGATGAAGATAATTGAATTTTATTAATCTGTTCCGGGCAAAAATTTTTCGTGCCAGATAGATGAAAATGCCCCTATCACTGCAATACCTTCTTTATTAAAATCCAGATCATTCAGGCGAAGGTCATCAATATCTTTCTGTAAAACCCTGCGGGTGAATGGATTTAAAGTACCCCCTTTTTCACCAGCTGTCACATTGGGATCATATTGATAATGCGGTTCAACCAATGTACCACGTGGATACATGATACCCGGCGTTCCCTTTCCCCTGATGTCCAGGTCGTGTGGATGCACAAGTCCGAGCGTGTGGCCGAATTCGTGCGCTGCTGTGGTGGAATTATCCAGTATGTTCTGCAGTTTAAAATAGCCGGTATTGGAATTGATCGCATCAACAAAAGAAATGTCACCTTGTGCAAATTCTTCTACCCGGAAATAATTATTGCGCGGATCTGTATTTTCAAAAACTGTTTGGGGCACAAGTTCCGGATCATGTTTCCCCATGATACTGAACCTTACATCATATACTTTCTTTGAGAACCAGCCATCACGAATGGCTACTTTGCCTTCAGCGTCATTCCAGAATCTTTGAATATCTTTCGCTATTGCCAGAGCAATATCCTCATTGGCTGCATCACCATAAATGATGATCACAGCATGAATGATCAGTAGTTTCCTGCCAGGCAGCAGTTCAACTTCACCCATTCCTATTTCAGGTTTTGTGTAAAATAATCCGTTACTTTCTGGTACAGGTGAGCCCTGTCTTTGCCGATCACATTGTGCTCGTGCCCCGGGTATATCATGTAATCTACCTGTACACCGGCATCCACACAGGCTTTCACAAACTCAACTGAGTGTTGCTGCACTACTACCGGATCCTGCAGGCCATGTATCAGCAACAATTTGTCTTTTAATTTACCTGCCTGCTTGATGAGGTTGGTTGCATCGTACCCATCTGGATTTTCCTGGGGAGTATCCATGTACCTTTCTCCATACATGATCTCGTAATATTTCCAGTTCATCACCGGTCCGCCTGCAACAGCGGCTTTAAAAACCCCCGGATGGTTGAGTACAAAATCCGTGGTCATGAACCCACCGTAACTCCAGCCAAACAATCCCATCCTGTCTTTATCTACATAAGGCAAGGCCGTTAAATAATTTACGCTACTCATCATGTCTTCCATCTGTGCAAAGCCGGCACGGCGAAAGATCGCCTGTTCAAAATCTTTGCCCCGATTATCACTGCCTCTTGTATCTACAGTAAAAACAACATAGCCACGCTCGGCCATGTATTGAAACCAATAATCGCCTGCGCCGCCATTCCATGCATTCAGGATCATTTGTGCATGCGGGCCACCATACCAGTAAACGATCACGGGATATTTTTTAGAACTGTCGAAATTCACCGGTTTAAACATTCTGCAATAGAGGTCTGTACCTGTATTGTTTTTTATAGTAAAGATATTGAGCGTTCCTGTTGCATAATCAGCAATTGGATTGGCTGCCTGTAATAATAATTTTGATTTTGCTGTTTTAGTTTCAATAAGCTGAACAGTCCTGGGGTTACCATTGCTGCTGTAACTGTCAATAACGGCAGAACCATCCGTATTTATCTGTGTAGCGTGCACACCTGGAGTATTTGTGATTCGTTTTGATATCCCTGTTTTTAGATTTAACTGGTACAGGTTTTTTGTAATGGGCGATTCCTCTGTGGATACATAAAATAAATGCTCTCCCTTTGCATCAAAACCTTTCACTTCTGTTACTTCCCAGGACCCACTGGTTAATTGGCGAATGAGACGGCCATTGATATTGTAGAGATATAAATGATTCCATCCATCTCTCCTGCTCTGCCAAATAAATTGATCCGGGTGATTTTTTACAAACTTCATGGGAACGAGCGGCTCTGTATATTTCGGGTCTGTCTCCTCAAATAAAGTTTTGATCTTGTCGCCCGTCGCCGCATCATATTGATTCAGCCACATATGATTCTGCTCCCGGTTC
>JBJTMN010000158.1:0-2161 GCA_046070545.1 Ferruginibacter sp. | reverse complement strand
GAAATGTATTTGGCATGGATAATGAATCGGGCTTCAGCAGTAAAGTATACAATAAGGTTATTAATAAATTAAAGACAGAAGCCATTGAGGATTTCAGAATCGATTTTGAAGATGGATATGGCAACCGCAGCAACGAAGAAGAAGATGAAACAGCCCGTACTGCTGCATTGGAAGTGGCAAAAGGAATGCAGGAAAAAACTTTGCCGCCTTTTATAGGCATACGTATAAAACCCTTTACAGAAGAAATGAAGGAAAGAGGCCTGCGTACACTGGATATTTTTGTCACTACGCTTGTACATGAAACCGGCGGCAAACTGCCGGATAATTTTATTGTGATGTTACCCAAGGTAACCATACCCGAGCAGCCCGCAACCTTAGCTTCTTTTTTTGATATTATGGAAGAAGAACTGAAACTGGAAAAAGGTATTTTAAAAATGGAGATGATGGTGGAAACCACACAGGCTATTATGGACATCAATGGAACCAATCCCCTGTATCGTTTTATAAAAGCTGGTAATGGCAGATGTATTGCCATGCACTTTGGCACTTATGACTATACAGCCAGCTGCAGCATCACTGCCAAATACCAGGAAATGGATCACCCGGTTTGCGATTTTGCACACCACATGACCAAAGTGGCACTGGCACATACCGGCATCTGGTTAAGCGATGGTGCAACCAATACCATGCCCATTGGTCCGCACCGCGGCGATAACCTTACACAACAGCAGATGCAGGAAAATACCGATACGGTTCATCGTGCCTGGAGAAAAGGATACGATCATATACGTCATTCATTGTGGAACGGCTTTTACCAGGGATGGGATCTGAACCCGGCACAGTTTCCCATGCGCTATGCTGCCGTGTATGCCTTCTTTTTGGAAAGCTATGAGGATGCAGTTGAACGATTAAAGACCTTTGTTGAAAAAGCTGCCCGTGCCACGTTGATAGGCGATGTGTTTGATGACGCCGCAACAGGCCAGGGATTATTGAATTATTTTTTACGGGCATTGAACAGCGGGGCCATAACCGAAGAAGAAGTATTGGTAACAGGTTTAACGCTGGATGAAATTCGTGGCCGCTCATTTAAAAAAATACTGGAGAACAGGAAGCAATAATTATGGATGTCTGGAAATTCATATCGGTAAAATTAGCGGCAGCACAAACTGTAATGCTGTTATATGTGCTGGAAAGCGAAGGGAGTTCACCGGGCCGGTGTGGTTTTAAAATGGCCGTGGCATCTGATGGTACCATCTGCGGAACCATTGGTGGTGGTATCATGGAGCATAAACTGGCAGAGAAAGCCAAAGCCATGTTGCAGAATAATGAGGCCAGGGTATTGCTCATGCGGCAGTATCATGATAAGGAACATACAACCGACCAGTCCGGTATGATCTGCCTGGGTAACCAGCTGAATGCTTTTATTCCTTTAACAAAGGCCGATGAAAAAACCATTATAACAATACTGGAAGAAGGGCCATATACCATCCGGCTTTCACCCGAAGGATTAAGCATTCATGAATCGGTACCGGCAGATAAGAATCATAGTCTTGAATTCAGATCGAATGAAGACTGGCTGTATTGCGAAAAGCTAAACCAGCGACCTGTGATACATATCATTGGCGGCGGCCATGTAAGCCTGGCACTGTCTGAGCTGATGTGCTTCCTGGGTTTTTACAGTAAAGTGTATGATGACCGCCCCGAACTCAATACCATCCTCCAGAATTTTTTCGCCAATGAAAAGATCATTGTCAGCGGGTATGAGCAACTGGGCGAATATATCAAAGACTGTGAAAAGGATTATGCCGTGATCATGACGGTAGGATATCGAACAGACAAAATTGCCCTGAAGGAACTATTAAAAAAACAATTCTATTACCTGGGCCTGATGGGCAGCGGGAATAAGATAGCTATACTGATGGATGAATTAAAAGCAGAAGGTATCCCGGAAGAAGCCCTGGAAAAAATATTCTCACCCATTGGTTTAAATATCTACAGTAAAACAACTCCCGAAATTGCCGTGAGCATAGCGGCTGAGATCATCCGTGAAAAAAATAAGGAACTTCCTACCGGAAGGAAAAATTAAGGATTACCAGGATCAGGGGTCTCCAAAAAAAAGCCCCCGTTTTTCAACGAAGGCATTTTTAAAGCGCTGTAGGGG
>JBJTMN010000157.1:0-6062 GCA_046070545.1 Ferruginibacter sp. | reverse complement strand
CTAAAATGGGCTTTGGTATTCCTATTGCCGCCTGGTTACAAAATGAATTGAAGCCCTTTGTGGATATGTATTTTGATGAGCAATTCATTCAAAAACAAAATATTTTCAACAACAACATAATACAAAGGATAAAAAACTCGTTTTATCACGGCAAGATTGAAAGAGCAGAGAAAGTGTGGTATATTTTGATGTTTCAGATGTGGTACGACCGGTGGATGAACAATAATTAAGACTTATACACGTTTACAGATACCAATAATCCGCTCCCTTCCAAAACTGCAAGATAAATAAGACTTATATTTACCTTACAAACCCCCTAATGACGGAATACGAAATAAAAGCGAAGAATAAATTCTCGTTTGGCTTAGCAGAATTGATCCAATACCGGGAACTGTTTTATTTTTTTACCTGGCGTGATGTTAAGGTGAAATATAAGCAGGCTGCCCTGGGTATCCTCTGGGCCATCCTTCAGCCATTGATCATGATGCTGATGTTTACACTTATCTTCAGCAAGGCACTTAAAGTCAGCAGCGACGGCATACCTTATCCTGTTTTTGCTATCAGCGGTTTATTGATCTGGAATATCTTCAGCAATGGCCTTATGAACAGTGCCAATAGTATGGTCAACAATGCCAACATCATCAAAAAAATATACTTTCCCAGGCTGATCATACCTATGAGTGCAATACTTACTGCACTCGTAGATTTTTTATTTGCACTGACGATCTATGTTGCGATCCTTATTTATTATCACCAGGGAGTTGATTTTTTGAAACTGCTCGTCTACTTACCATTAAGCCTGCTGATAACTGTGGTAACAACATTTGGACTTGGTACTTTTTTAGCGGCGTTGAATGTTAAGTACAGAGATTTTCAGTACCTGCTTCCATTCATGATACAATTCTTATTATTTGCCAACCCGGTTCTGTATTCTGCGAAGGCAT
This sequence comes from Ferruginibacter sp., assembly GCA_046070545.1. Lineage (GTDB taxonomy): Bacteria > Bacteroidota > Bacteroidia > Chitinophagales > Chitinophagaceae > Ferruginibacter. Next base: position 5,118 of record JBJTMN010000157.1, on the reverse strand, counting down.
TTACAAACCCAATCATCAATACAATCATGAAAGCTAACCCCATCGCTTCTGCTATACAGCTTTGCCGCAGTGTATTTACCGGTCAGGAAGTTGACTGGCAGGGCGTGGCAATAGGAAGCAGCGTGGCTATCGTGTTGTTTTTTACCGGCATCTATACATTCAGAAAAACAGAATCATACTTCGCCGACCTGGCATAATATATGAAACCAATATTAGAAGTACAGCATATAACCAAGGAATTTAAAATTGGTGCAAAACAGGAGCGATACCTGTCGCTGAGAGATGCATTGGCAAATCCTTTCAAAAAAAAGGAAGAAGGTGCCAATACTTTTCGTGCGCTGGATGATGTGAATTTTGAAGTGATGCCCGGCGAAAGCATTGGCATCATTGGAAGGAATGGCGCCGGCAAAAGTACATTGCTTAAGATTTTAAGTAAGATCACACCTCCTTCATCAGGCAAAATAATCTGCCGGGGCCGTGTTGCCAGTTTGCTGGAAGTAGGAACAGGGTTTCATCCGGAACTGAGCGGACGGGAAAATATTTTCATGAACGGAAGTATCCTGGGCATGCGCAAGTTTGAAATTGATAAACACTTTGATTCGATCGTTGATTTCAGCGGTGTTGAAAAATTCCTGGATACTCCCTTAAAACGCTACAGCAGCGGGATGCAGTTGCGTTTGGCTTTTGCAGTAGCAGCTTTCCTGGAACCCGAGATCCTGATCATTGATGAAGTATTGGCCGTGGGCGATGCAGAGTTTCAGAAAAAATGTCTGGGCAAGATGGATGAAGTGAGCAAGAGCGGAAGAACGGTTTTGTTTGTTAGTCATGATCTGAGTGCTGTTTCCACACTTACAAAAAAATCAATTTTTCTTGATAAGGGAAAAGTAAAACAGTTTGATGCTACGCCGGCAGTAATACAGGCGTATTCATCAAACTTTACACAAACCAATGTGCACCACCAGGATGCTATTGAAGGTAAGCCATGCATTACAAAGGTAGAAGTAATTACTTCTGAAGGTGGCGTATTGCAGGGCAATGAAAAACCTTTAACGGTTAATTTTGAAGCACAGTTGCCATACGACCTGAATGGTTTTGCATTATCGCTCCAGATATTCAATCACCTGAACCAGCCGATCATTTACAACTGGTTTTTTGATGAAGCTGACAAGGAGCCCAGGAAAAAAGGAACACATAATTTCACCATCAACTTTGATAAACTAAGACTTTACCAGGGAAACTATTTTGTGAGGGTGCACCTGGCTGAAACAGTTACCAAAACCAAGTTTCAGCAGTTTGATTGCTGCCCTTTTGAAGTAGCCATGCTGGATAAAAAAGCTCCTGAATGGGGTTGGCAGAACAATGTTTGCCAATATATGGAAGATGGAAACTGGACCAGTTAATTTAAATGCTATGACACCAAAAACCTACCAGGATAATTTTTTCGGATTTCACTCAGATGATTCTTTCAACTCTGCCAAAGAGGTTATTCCTGTTATTTTACAATTTATTAAACCTGCATCCGTAATTGATATTGGCTGCGGCGCCGGTAACTGGTTATACAACTGGAAGGAGTTGGGCGTAACAGATTTTCTGGGTGTGGATGGAAGTTATGTAAGGGCCGAAGACCTGATCATTGATAAGAATAATTTTGTATCAGCTGATCTGGATAATGGTTTCAGCACCAGCAGAAAATTTGACCTCGTGACATCGCTTGAAGTGGCCGAACATATAAAACCAGAGAATGCAGATAAGTTCATCGCTTCTCTTTGTAACCTGGGCGATGTGATCGTTTTTTCGGCAGCCATTCCCGGGCAGGACGGTACCCTTCACTATAATGAACAATACCCTGAATACTGGATCGAAAAATTCGCAAAGCATCAGTTCAAACCTTACGATTGCCTGAGAGAACTTATCTGGAACAACGATCAGGTTTCGCCCTGGTACCGCCAGAACGTGTTATTCTTTGTAAAAGATACCGTGAAGGACAATCATCCTTTGATCACCAGCAACATAAAAAAAATATTGCCTTTGGTTCATCCTGAGATTTACCGGTCAAGAGTAAGGGATGCCGCTTACAATAAAAGAATATTGAAGAGTCCTTACACAGCTATGCGATACTTCGCCGGCAAATTTTTAAAAAGAAAATAATAAAAAATGAGGATCGAAAACGGTTCAAGATTTGAGGACTATAAAAAAATCACCAGGTCAGATTTCAATTACCTGGTTTATACTCCTTTAATACGTGATCTTGAATCTTCCATAAAACAATATGCCACCGGAAGGGTGATAGATATCGGATGTGGTAATAAACCCTACGAAACAATATTCCAGGGAATTACTTCAGCATATGTTGGCTGTGATATCATGCAATCGAGCCTGCAAAAAGTAGATGTACTATGTCCTGCAAATAATATCCCGCTGCCCGATAATTCTTTTGATACAGCTTTCAGCACACAAACTATTGAACATGTGGAAGATCACCAGGGCCTGGTGAATGAAGCTTTTCGCTTGGTAAAACCAGGGGGTAATTTTATAGTATCGGGCCCCATGTACTGGCACCTGCATGAAGAGCCTTATGATTTTTTCCGCTTTACCAGATACGGCTTTCAATATGTGCTGGAGAAAGCAGGATTTGAAATGGTAGATATCAAAGCAAATGGGGGTACCTGGTCTGTAACAGGTCAGACTATCATACATTCTTTCAGGTATAGTAAAAGCAAAAACCTCCTTATCAGGTTTTCGAGGCTTTTGTTTTTCAGGCTTCGCCTATATTGGCTGGTAAATGCATTTTTCTCCTGGCTTGATAAAAAAGATCATAACCCGGTAAATACCATGAACTATGTTGTAATTGGCAGAAAGCCGTTAAACGTTTAATAAACCATGAATCCAAAAGTATCCATCGTTATTCCCTGTTACAATCACGGCCAGTATATTCGTGAAGCGCTTGATAGTGTGGAAAAAGTTGCTGACAAAAATTTGTATGAAGTAATTATTGTGAACGACGGATCAAAGGATGCATATACCATTGAGATGATGGATAAACTTGCTGCCGAAGGGTATCATGTAATTAACCAGGTAAACCAGGGGCTGGGCCGTACCCGTAACAATGGCATCAGGGCAGCCAAAGGAGATTATATTTTACCATTGGATAGTGATAACAGGATACGGCCTGAATACATATATGAGAGTATAAAGATCCTGGATGCTCATCCTGAAATTGCGATGGTATATGGTGATGCACAGTTCTTTGGTGATAAAGATAAACGTCATGTAGTGGGTGAGTTTAACCTGCAGAACATGATGATAGAAAACCAGATAGATGCCTGTGCGGTTTACCGTAAATCAGCCTGGGAAGCTGTTGGTGGGTACGACGAAAAAATGCCGATCATGGGTTATGAAGATTGGGATATGTGGCTGAACATGATCTTTCATAATTACAAATTTCATTATGTGCCGGAGATACTATTTGATTATCGGGTGCTTGGAAATTCCATGTTACGTTCTATCAGCGTAACCAACAAAAAGAAATTGTTCAGGTACATGGATGAAAAATACAAAAGCTACCTGAATATGGATATTATGAACCGGGAGCTGATGAAATTGTGTGAGCGGAATAAGAAAGTAGCCCTGAAGCTGGTATTTGCAGTTTACTTTCCCGGCTTACTGAAACTTTTGGTTAAGAGAAACATCATTAAAGACCCGGATATTTTCTAAGATAAACAATGAAAGTTACTATCTGCGCTTTTGATGCTCCCAATAATTTAGATGGACCTACCACCTGGATCAAGCGCCTGTTGCCTTATTTCAAAACGAAGGGTATAGAATCACGGATTATCTTTCTTGCTGCAAATGATAAAGATCTCCCTGCCTGCAAATATTTTGTTGACGAAGGTTTTGCATGTAAACTCATCTACTGGGAATTGTTCAACGATGAAAAAGTAAAGGCAATACTGGAAGATGTAAAACAATTTCCACCGGATATTTTCATCACCAATTATTTCGCCATTCCTTTGGAAGCTGGTAAATGGATAAAGAAAGCCGGCATACCCACGGTAATGGTTTTACACAACGATAATAAATACCATTATGACCTGGTAAAAAAATATGCAGCAAATAATGACGAGAGCGATGTGTCATCTGTGGTATGTGTTTCAAACTTAATTCGGCAGATCAGCCAGCAAACAGCTCCGCATCACCCCTCCATAAAATACATTCCTATTGGAGCTCCGGTAACTGAAGAAGTGGCCGAACTTTCGAAAGATGGAATATTGAATGTTGTTTACGCCGGACGTATAGATGAAAAGCAAAAAAGAATTTCGGATGTGGCCCATGCTTTTTGCCTGGCAGCAAAAGAGATCCCGGGTACGAACTACACCATTTATGGTGATGGCCCTGCGGTGCCTGCGGTGCAGGAAATTTTAAATACCACAGGGAAAGATCTGCCGGTACAATTCAAGGGAAAATTAAGGTCAACAGAAGTACAGGCCCATTTATTGCAAAACCAGGTTTTTGTGTTGCTTTCAGAATTTGAAGGGTTGCCGATCACCCTGATGGAAGCGATGGGTTGCGGACTGGTTTCTATTTGCACAAACATGCGCAGCGGTATATCAGACGTTGTTACCAATAATGTAGAAGGTTTTTTAATTGATGACCGCAGGAATGAGTTTGTCGAAGCAATAAAAAAATTAAGAGATAACACTGCTTTATGGAAACAAATGTCGCAGGCAGCAAGACAGAAAATAATATCATCCTATTCAATTGAAGCCTGCAGTGATCAATGGATAGAGCTGTTGAAACAACTGGTAGCTGATGCAGGCAAGAAGTCAGAACTGATCATCCCTCCATTGAAAGAATTAAAAAAGATACGGTTGGATGAGGAGTTTAAAAGACAAAATAATCCACGACCGGCAGAAATACTGGTTCCGCTGTATAAAATAAAATACAGGCTGGGCCGTTTAAAGCGTAACTTATCCAAATCCAAATAAACAAACCATGCGATCATTGGCGCCCATAGTTTTTTTTGCATACAACCGGCCGGAGCACACACGCATTGTGCTGGAATCTTTACGTAACAACCGCCTCGCCGATCAGTCTAAACTCTTTATCTATATTGACGGG
>JBJTMN010000156.1:0-2379 GCA_046070545.1 Ferruginibacter sp. | reverse complement strand
ATTAAATTCAGGCTCACATTGATGAGTTTTTTGCAGTTTTTTGTTTGGGGTGCATGGCTAACCACGATTGCAACATATTGTCTTGATGCCAAGCATTGGACATTCCCGCAATTTGGGGCCATATTTTCAACACTGGCCATTGCATCCATTATCATGCCTGCCATTATCGGGATCATTGCAGACAGATTCATGAATGCGGAAAGATTGTACGGCATTTTGCACCTGCTTTATGGAGTTATTTTATTTTATGTGCCACAGGTAAATGATCCGGATACCCTATACTATGTCATTTTAGGTGCTATGCTTTGTTATATGCCTACCATTTCGCTGTCAAATACTGTTGCATACAGCATTTTGAAAACAAACGGCTATGATGTCATCAAAGTATTTCCTCCCATCCGCACTTGGGGAACCATCGGTTTTATTGCAGCCATGTGGGTAACCAACCTTACCCACAGTAATGTAACATCCTTTCAATTCATGATTGGTGGATCGGGCGCTATTTTACTTGGATTATTTTCTTTTACACTGCCGAAATGCCCGCCACAAAAAAATATAGCTAAAGATGCTCCCTGGTACGAGCAACTGGGACTTTCGGCCTTTAAGCTTTTTGGAAATTATAAAATGGCTCTGTTCTTTCTTTTCTCTATGTTATTGGGAGCTGCATTACAGCTTACCAACATGTATGGCGATGTATTCCTGTTCAGCTTTAAAGGTTCAATACTGGAAAAATATTCAACGATCATTTTGTCTATTTCCCAAATATCCGAAACAGTTTTCATCCTTTCGATACCGTTTTTCTTGAAGCGGTTTGGAATTAAGTATGTAATGCTTTTTTCCATGATCGCCTGGTTTTTAAGGTTTGGGTTATTTGCTTATGGCGATCCCGGTGCCAACTTATGGATGATCATCCTTTCCTGCATCGTATACGGAATGGCCTTTGATTTTTTCAATATTTCAGGCTCCTTGTTCGTGGAAACCACAACAGACAGCAAGATAAGAGGCAGTGCCCAAGGCTTATTTATGATGATGAGTAATGGATTTGGCGCTTTTATGGGCAGCAAAATAAGCGGATGGCTGATAGGTAAATATTATGTGCTGCCGGATGGCACTAACGACTGGAGAGGTATCTGGACAACCTTTTCGTTATATGCCTTATGCATAGCAATTGCATTCTTCTTCCTCTTCAAACACAAACACGATCCAAAAGCATTAGAGAGCGTGCAACATTAATTATTCAACTCAACTATTGTTGCATTAAAAATCCCCCGAAGTTTCGGGGGATTTTTTTATATCGGCGAAATCCATTTAAAATCAAAATGATCAGCGATTATTATTTATGCTGCTCGATCTTTTTTACAAAATTACCTTTTGGTTGTGCTCCAACCAGTTTATCAACCACCTGGCCCCCTTTTACAAAAAGGATAGCAGGGATGCTGGTAATACCATAGTTCATGGAAACCTGCGGGTTATTATCAACGTTAACCTTACCAATGTTTACCTTACCGGCGTATTCAGTAGCCAGTTCTTCAATAACCGGGCCTATTGCACGGCATGGGCCACACCATTCTGCCCAAAAGTCGATAACGGTTAATTTATCAGAGTCTAAAACATCTGTTTTAAAGTTTGCATCTGTGAATTCTAGTGCCATATGTATATTTTTTAATTTTAGGAAAGAGGACAAATTTAAATCCAAAGTTTTGAATATGTAGTTATGACATATCCACAAACTATTTGGCAGTGTGAATTAAATTATTTCCCAAAAAATAGCCATCCCACAACCAGGTTGGCAGTTGCTGTTATATATGGATCAGCTCTTAGACACATTGTTTTTACATATGAAAGTCTTACCCTTTAAGCGTTTTACGGGCTTAACCTCCTTTACATCTTCCTGGTTGTTTTTATCAATGCCCGTACCAGGAGTTTTGGTAGCTTTTTTCGATACAACCGGCAAGTTCGTAAGCGGACCGTCATTTACAGCATTTAATACCCCGGTACTCAATGGCTCTTTAACTTCCACATTGATTTTTGGCATGGGACCCGGCGCTGCAGGAAAACGCTCATTGGAATAATGGGCAATACTGCCATCCGGATTTGTTTCATCTGCCCGGTTGGCAATGATGGAATAGCTGAATGAGGTATTGGAACGCCCGCCGTCGAGTTCCACCACATCAAAACCAAACTGGGTTTTATTGGTTACAAAAACACCCTTGCAATCGCCTTCCAGTTGAACAAATACACGCAATGGATGCTTGTCGTTTACGGCTATGTTTTTTGCAAAAACGGGATCGATATCAATATGCACACGGCCATTTGCCAGTTTTGCCTGGCCATAATCCTGAAACAGGTTTTCCGGCGCCTCTGGCGCCGAAAGCGCCA
>JBJTMN010000155.1:0-4170 GCA_046070545.1 Ferruginibacter sp. | reverse complement strand
ACAGGGTAACCCAAGCGGTGATGGCTTTGGCATAAAAAGTACCCAGGACCGCCTGAACTTAATGTACCAGGGCAAAGCCGTTTTTGAGATCAAAAACCTGGATTCAAACATGGTGGAATCGAAGGTAATATTACCGGTTCTTGTGTAACAAATACTAATTTGCCTGCTGTAAACAGGCACAAAAATGATATACTATGCAGAAGGCTGTAATAATTGATGACGAAAGATTAGCCAGGAATGAACTGAAAAAACTGCTGCTGGAGTTTCCGGAAATTGAAGTGGTGGGCGAAGCTGCCAATGCAGCAGAAGGATTGGAAAAAATTGAGAACCTTTCTCCCGATCTTATTTTCCTGGATATACAAATGCCGGGCAAAACCGGTTTTGATATGCTTACCGAACTGGACACTGCTCCACATGTGATCTTTACCACCGCATACGATGAATATGCTTTAAAGGCATTTGAAGTAAATGCACTGGATTACCTGATGAAACCCGTGGAGCCCAAGCGACTGGCAGATGCCATACAGAAATTGCAGCTGGCCGATGAAAAGGAAATGGCGGCTACAATGGCGGGCATTAACCGCGGTATTTTAACTGATAAGGACCAGGTATTTGTAAAAGACGGCGAACGCTGCTGGTTTGTAAAACTGGGCGAAGTAAGATTGTTTGAAAGTGTGGGCAATTATGCCAAAGTATTTTTTGGCAGTTACAAGCCTTTGATCTTAAAATCGCTGAATGCGCTGGAAGAAAGGCTGGATGAAAAACTTTTCTTTCGTGCCAACCGCAAGCATATTGTAAACCTGCGCATGATTGAAAAGATTGAACCTTATTTTAACGGCGGACTTTTACTGGAACTGCAGGGTGGCGAAAAGATTGAAGTGAGCCGCAGGCAGGCAGTGAAGTTTAAGGAGATGATGAGCCTGTAATAATGAAGAATTAAAAAATGAAACATTAATAATGAAGAAACTACTGTTAACTATTTCGGCAGGCTTTGTAAGCCTGCTTTCTTTTTCGCAGAATATTGATAAGATCATCAATGCCGCCGAAGTGGAACGTATTGAAAAGATACTGTCGGCCGATGATATGCAGGGCCGCAAGACCTTTACGCCGGGCATTGATAAAGCGGCAGACTTTATTGCTGCAGAGTTTGCGAAAAGTAAACTGGGCTTTTTTGGCTATGCCAACAGCTACTTCCAGGATATCACGATGATGAAAGCAAAGCCGGTTGAATTAAGCGGTATGCTGGGAGCTGATACATTAACTACAAAAAATGTAGCTGCCAATACAACGGCTGCATCCATCGATATCAGCTCGTTGAAAGATTATGAAATTAAGGTAGTACATGCAACGGATGATTTCAGCAAGACCGTATTCCCCTTATTCGATCTTGAAAAAAATATTATTGTGCTGGTAGATACCGCACACACACGCCGGTTTAAAGGCATGCAACGCTTTACAGGCAATGCAAAATTTTCATCAGCTGTATCGCAGATATTTATTTTAACAACCAACCTGAATCCTTCATCTATACAACTGCATATAAAGAACCAGCTTACCGAGCAGCATTTAAAGAATGTAGTTGGTATGTTACCCGGCAAAAGCAAAAAAGATGAATACGTTGTTTTTGCAGGACATTACGATCACCTGGGTATTGGTAAGCCCGATGCCAAAGGAGATAGCATTTACAACGGTGCCAACGACGATGCTGCAGGTACCACAGCCGTAATGATGCTGGCAAAATATTTCAGTGAATTAAAAGATAATGAACGCACTTTAATTTTTGTTGCCTTTACTGCCGAAGAGATCGGTGGCTTTGGCAGCCGTTACTTCAGCAAACAAATGAATGCCACCAAGGTAATGGCCATGTTCAATATTGAAATGATCGGCACTACCAGTAAATGGGGCACCAACAGCGCCTATATTACCGGTTACGAAAAAAGCGATATGGGCAAAATTCTGCAGGCCAATCTTACCGGCTCTAAATTTCATTTTGAACCCGACCCCTACCCTAAACAGAATTTATTTTATCGTAGCGATAATGCTACACTGGCTGAGCTGGGCGTACCTGCGCATACCATCTCTACCTCTAAAATGGAGGAAGCACCCAACGACGAACCCAATTACCATAAACAGAGTGATGATATCAGTACGCTGGATATGAACAATATGGCCGAGATCATTAAAGCCATTGCCATCAGCAGTAAAACCATTGTAAGCGGTAAGGATACACCAACCAGGGTGGCCAAAGAGAATTAAAATGTATTACGAGGAATAAAGTTTTGAAATTTCATTAAAATTCGCCCGCAAATGAAATCTGTATTTGAACAGTCAACAAGAGAAGAACTGATCGGCCGCATCAGTTCCGTTACCGAAAGCAGCACCCCCCAATGGGGCAAAATGAATGTGTACCAGATGCTGAGGCATTGCAGTACCTGGGATGCATGGGTATTAAGTAAAAAACCAAACAAACAGGTGTTCATGGGCCGTTTGTTTGGCCACATGGCTTTAAAAAAAGTTTTGAAAGATGATTCACCGCTTGGGCGAAATTCGCCCACCGGAGCAGAATTTAGAATAACAGAAACCGGCGGTGATATTGCTGCCGAAAAAGAAAAATGGATCTCACTTATCAAACAATACGATGGTTTTAATAACCTGGATTTTGTACACCTGTTCTTTGGCAAAATGACCAATGAACAGATCGGCTACATGGCTTACAAACATGCCGATCATCATCTGCGGCAATTTAGTTGCTAAACCTGTTTAAAACACCGCCTCTTTATTATACCTGGCCCGGTATGCCAGCGGCGACATACCTGTGATCTTCCGGAACACTTCCCGGAATGCTTTTACATCTGAATAACCAACCTCGTACATGATCTCGCTGATGGTTTTGCGGGTGCTCTCCATGGCTTTTTTGGCTGACTCTATTTTTACACGCTGTACATACTCAACCGGTGTATTGCCGGTGGCCTTAATGAACCGGCGGTCAAAATTTCTGCGGCCTACTGCCAACTGCGATGACAGCTGTTCTATCGATATTTTTTCGTGCGGGTTGTTTTCAATATAGGCCTGTGCCTGTTGTACCATTTCATCATCGTGCGATTTTTGCCCGGTAAATATGCTGAAGGCCGACTGGCGGTTCCTGTCCATCTCGATCTGGAATACTTTGGAACAAAAAACTGCTGTTTCCCTGTCGAAATATTTTTCTACCAGGTAAATGACCAGGTTTAAAAAAGAATAAGCGCCGCCATTGGTGCATATGCCGTGCTCATCAGTGATCAGTTTATCCGCCTGCAGGTTCACATTGGGAAACATTGATCTGAAATGATTGGCCGCTGTCCAGTGTGTAGAACAGCTCCTTCCATCCAGCAAGCCCGATGCTGCCAGCATAAAGGCGCCGGTACAAATACTTGCTATCCCGGCGCCTTGTTTATATTGTTGTGCTATCCATTGAACCAGTAACTGGTTTTCCTGTATTGCTTTTTCGTAATTATGATTAAGCGAAGGAATAATGATAAGATCGGTTCTGGTAATGGCTGATATATGTGTATGCGGCTTTACAGTAAACAGCCCTTCGTAAAAATCAACTTCATCAGTAATTCCGGCCAGTTCAATTGTAAATAATAAGTTGCCGTTGATTTCCTTATAATATTGATTTGCCCTTGAAAATATTTTATACGTACCCACAATGCTGCTGAGATTATTCTCGCCATTGGGAACTATAATGGTAATATGCTGCATAAAAAAGATTTAAGTAAAGGTAGAGATTAAGCATGTCCAAATCAACCCATCATAAAGTCTGTTTTACACCCGCTACACTACTTTTTAAGACAATACATTTGTATTTCATAAAAACATTTAACTAAAATAAATACAATGAACACAACAGAAACTACACTTAAAATGGTATTCGACAGGTGGTATGCACTTGTAAAAAATTTCGACGATACCCATCATGCACGGCTACCATATGGCCCAGCAGGTAAATGCCCCTGTTTTTGCCCGGAGCAATTTCCTGTTGCAGTTGCTCATCGGTGAGTGTATGAAGGGTATCGTCGAAATTTTTTACAAGTGCATACCACCTGTCGAATACCATTTTAAGTGTAGTTTCTGTTGTGTTCATTGTATTTATTTTAGTTAAATGTTTTTATGAAATACAAATGTATTGTC
>JBJTMN010000154.1:0-6236 GCA_046070545.1 Ferruginibacter sp. | reverse complement strand
CCAGCGACTTTATGGAAATTGACCGCCAGCGTGGTATCAGTGTGGCTACCAGTGTTATGACATTTGAATACGACGGGCACCTGATAAACCTGCTGGATACGCCCGGCCACAAGGACTTTGCCGAAGATACCTACCGTACCTTAACAGCTGTGGATAGTGTTGTTCTGGTAATTGACAGTGTGAACGGGGTAGAGGCGCAGACACGCCGCCTGATGGAAGTGATAGCCATGCGTAGCACTCCGGTGATCGTTTTTATAAACAAGATGGACCGCGATGGTAAGAACCGTTTTGACCTGCTGGAAGAAATTGAAAAAGAATTAAAGATACAACTGCACCCCATGACCATGCCCATCAACAGTGGCAAGGATTTTAAAGGTGTGTATGATATGCATAAAAGAAGCCTGGTATTGTTTACAGCAGGTACCAAGGCCAACGATGAGGATGTAGTAGAGATCAGCAACCTGAATGATGGGATACTGGACAAAAAAGTAGGTGAGAAGGACGCCAATACTTTACGGGAGGATGTGGAACTGATCGAGGGGGTATATGGTGAACTAAATGAGGCTGATTACCTGAGCGGTAAAACGGCACCCGTATTCTTCGGCAGTGCGGTCAATAATTTTGGTGTAAAAGAAATGCTGGATACTTTCATACGAATTGCACCAACACCCCGGCCCAGGCATACCACAACCAGGGATATTAAGCCCGAAGAAGATAAATTCAGCGGGTTTATTTTTAAGATACATGCCAACCTGGATCCCAAACACCGCGACAGGATCGCTTTCTTAAGAGTTTGCAGCGGCCGCTTTGAACGCAACAGCTACTATCATCATGTTCGTTTGAACAAAGACCTGCGCTTCAGCAATCCCTATAGCTTCCTGGCCCGCCAAAAGGAAGTAATTGAAGATGCCTACCCGGGCGACGTGGTAGGTTTGTTTGATACCGGCAACTTTAAAATTGGTGATACCATGACCGAAGGTGAAGATTTTTACTTCACCGGTATACCCAGTTTTTCACCTGAAATTTTTAAAGAGGTAGTTAATAAAGATCCTATGAAAACCAAGCAATTGGAAAAAGGGTTGAGCCAGCTTACTGATGAGGGGGTGGCGCAGTTATTTACCCAGTTTGGCGGAAATAAGAAGATCATTGGCTGTGTAGGCGAACTGCAGTTTGAGGTGATACAATACAGGCTTTTGCAGGAGTATGGTGCATCGGTACAGATGAATAACCTGCCCTTTTTTAAAGCCTGCTGGCTTACCAGCAAGGACCCTAAAAAACTGGACGACTTCATTAAATACAAACAGGCCAATATTGCTTTGGATAAGGATGACCACCTGGTGTACCTGGCCAACAGCGAATGGTTTTTAAATACCGAGATACAGAACAACCCTGATATTGAGTTTCATTTTACGAGTGAGATACACAAGTAAATAATGTGCTGATTTGCTAATGAAAAGCATTATTTTTAAAATGCATCTTTAAATTAAAGCAAATGAGTAAAGCAAAATCAGAAATTCATAATGAGGATCATAAAATTGAACATCTGAATGAGCAACAAATTATATCTGTAGGTCTGAGAAAATCGTGGTCATTAACTTGTGAAGCGTATGGTATCGACCCGGATAACCCGCCGAAAATGGAAAAGAAAATGTTTTTTGCAGGCTCATTCGAAGATCATCAAAAATACATGGATGAGCAGGAAAGAAATCTCAGAAATAAATAAATATAATGTTATTGAAAATGAATCCCGCTATTCCCGCAATTTAAAAGACACCGAGCCATTTGTTTTCTCGGTGCTCTTGATATTCACTTCATATCGTTTGTTCCCATCGTAAATGATCATCAATGCTGTATTAGGCGGTATGCTGCCCAGGTTTTCGGCATACATCTGTAATTCGTTACGCTGGTTACCCGGTTTAATTTTTATCCAGAAGGTCAGGGGTTTTTCGGTAAGCATTTTATGCGTGGTCAGAATGGAATCGTTGTATACCAGCGTAATTGTATCTCCATCTACAATACCATTATCATACAGGGTCACTGATATTGAATCGTGATCAACAGTAAACTCTTTTATAAGGTCATTGCTCCTTTTTTCAAGTACAGGTTTGGTTGCCGGAACAACAGCAGGAGCAGGGGTTTCAGGCTTTTCCGTCTTTTTGGGTTTGATGGTATCTGCACATAAGGCAGTTATTTCAGTGGCAGTCAATGCCCGGTTATAAATGCGGATATCATCCAGGTCGCCGTTTAACCAGAATGGGAACAGGTCATCATCCGACTTGCCAAAAAACAAGTCCTCGTTATTGGTAAATGTTTCCGGAAATGCTACTGTATATTTCAACTCGCAGTTTACATACAGTTTTGCTGTTTTACCATCATTGGTGTACAGCACATTGTACCATTTGTTCTTTTTAATAAACTCGCCGCCATACGGTTTCAGTACAGTACCGGTGCCGCGGAAATTCTGATGCAATGTATCGCATTTACCTCCGTCGCAGCCCCGTCCTTCTGTAAAAAGCGCATCATCATATCTTAAAGCATAATTACCATCATTGTAATTGCCGCCGCCCTTGCTGATGAGCTGGCTGGCATGGCAGATGCCATGATAAAACCCGGTTGGCCTGACCCAAACCGACAATGTGATCTCATTCTTAAAATTAATGGAAGGCTTGTTTGCAATACGCATGTATTGATACACGCCATTGAAATGATAAGCACTGTTGGCGTTGCCGAAGCGGTCGCTCGTTATCGTTGCATTATTGAATATGGGATTATTATTATTGCCGCTTTCATCATTGGCATTGCCGTTGAAAGGGTAGTAAGCCTGCAGACCCTTATCCAGGTTTACCTGGGCCGTACAAAATTCACTGAGGAATAAAAAGCAAAGTAAAAATCTTACCATAGAACCAAATATATCTGATAATTATTGGTAAAATTAAACTTCCTGCAGGATTAAGAAGATTTTAATAAATCTGAATTTTTAACGGATCAGTAAAAATGTTCCTTTCTGCTCTTCGGTCCCACAATCTGTCTGGGCCTTGATAACATACACATAAGTACCAGCCAGTGCAGGTTTCCCTTTGTAAGTGCCATCCCAGCATATGTTTGGATTTGCTGTGGCAAAAACCTGTTCGCCATAACGGTTAAAAATGAAGAACTGCAACTGCTTTATATACATCCATTTTTTTAAGCCATAACAATCATTGATACCATTTCCATCGGGTGTAAATGCATTGGGCATATACCGCGCCAGGCTGGCTGTATTGTCGGCAAATACTTTAATGCTGCCTGTGTTGGTACAACCTGCGGCATCAGTAACCAAAACTGTGTAGGTTTGTGTATTTGCCGGCATGGCAACAGGGTTAGGTATGGTTGCATTGCTTAAGCCCGTTGCCGGCGACCACAGGTACTGATTACCACCGGAAGCTGTGAGCCTCGCGGATTTAAAAGCACAATCAAGGTCATTGGATTTGGTAACATTTACAACGGGCGCAGGCAGAACTGTTACTATGGTAGTAAACAGGCTGTCGAAGCCACATTTGTTATCGGTAACCAGCAGGCTATAAACAGTTGTTTGCGGCGGGGTGGCAACCGGGTTTATGATCGTTGCGTTGGAAAGATAAGTAGCGGGGCTCCATAAATAACTTACCCTGGTGCCGTTATTCCCATCAAGTATTGCCGATCGTTGCTGGCAGATGGTAAATGCCGGCGGTTGTTTCAATGAATCGGGCGAACTGATAGATACTATAACCTGGTCGCTGTTTTTACAACCTATGGCATCAGTGCCTATTACCGTATACGTGTGGCCTGCGTTACTGTTGAAAACAGGGCTTGCAATGTTTGGGTTAGATAAACCGATCGCAGGGCTCCATAAATAAGTCTGGGCACCCGTTGTCGTTAACGTGATATTGCTGTTGATACAAATAGTGGTATCCGGGATTGTTTGCACAACCGGTAAAGGATTTACGGTAACATCAACACTATCGGTGGCTATGCAGCCTGCAGCAGAAGTTCCGGTAACATATACTTTGTGCGAAAAATTATCAATGTAATTCGGGTTGGCAATGGTTGGATTACTAACATAGATTGCCGGGCTCCACAAATAGCTTACAGCGTTGGATACAGTTGATAAAACAAGCGGAGAAAACCTGCAGATTGCAGTATCTTTTATTGCATCTACCAACGGAAACGGATTAATATAAATGGTCACAGAATCTATAGAAGTGCAGGATGCAGCGCCCGTTACGCTTAAATAAAAAGTAGTTGTGCTGCTGACTGTTGCAACCGGGTTTTGAATGTTTGGATTATTGAGGTAAATAGCCGGCGACCAGGAATACGGGCCTCCGACAGCATTCCCGTTAAGTGTTACGGAAACAGAAGCATTGGTACAGATTGAAGTATCCGTGCCGGCTTCTGCATTTACACCCGGTAATGCATTAACTGTAATCAATGCACTGTCCATACAGCCATTCAGGTCGGTAACGATCAGTCTTACAGTGTAATTACCAGCAACTGTATAGGCATGCGATGTATTTTGAGTAGTTGCCTGGCCACCATCTCCAAAATACCATTGCCAGTTTGCAATAGGAGCGGTATTGAAATATGCCCTTCCTTTAAAATCAAAGCCATTGCAGTTAAGTAAACTGTCTTTAATGCGGACAGAATCGATGTTTTTTTGAAAAGGAACCTGGTCTACCGGTAAAACTAGGTTAAAAAGATTTTGGCCTGCGGTGCCGGGTGTTGCGCCCCAGGCATTATTTGCATCCTGTGTCATTACGCCATTTAATCCGCCTGTAGTAACAATGGTTAGATTGGCAGGCACGGATGCATTTTTTAAAAATGAAAGTCCACCGGCACCACCACCGCCCGGCCCTATGCGCCCGGCCACTGAAATAGGCCCACCAACAACATCGGCGCCTTTTCCTCCCATATTTTCAACATTTGCATTATCTGCATAGGTATTCACTGATAATAGCACTGAACCGCCGGCACCACCGCCACCCATTCCATCATGGCAATCAGGCGAAGATGCTGTTGAGCAGGTTACGGCGTTGCCACCATTCGCTATTATTTTTTTTGTGTTTGATTGTATTTTATCAGCCGAAATGATGATAATTCCACCACCATTTCCACCACCGGGAGGAATATTACCCGGATTATCGGCATGTCCTGCGCCGCCGCCACTGCCCATAAAAATTTTATTGGTTGCAGTACTGTAAGCCAGTTGTCTGCCACCAATACCCCTGTTATCAAAAGGTGCATTACCACAGGGTTCCAGCTGGTATCCGCCAAAACCACCGGTGCCGCCATTACCGCCGCCGCCGCCGCCGCTGTTATGGCCAAGGCCTCCGCCACCACCGCCTGCGGGATTCCCTTTTCCGCATAAGATATTGCTGGATATGGTTGTTATACTCTCTCCTTTCTGTGCAGCAAACAGGGTGTTGGTTGGATAGTTGTAGCTGTTTTGATTACAGGTAAGTGAAGCGTTACCCGGATTGTAGCCAACCCCGCCTTTAAAACCTTTGCCGGTAACATTCATATCTGCATTCAGCGTTAGTGTGTTTTGAACATTGAAAGCAAGTATACCGCCTTTATTGCCATCCCATGGTAGGCAGGTTAATGTATCAGTTACGGTAATATCAGTAAAATACGGAACCCTTACCAGCTGCACTTTTCCAACCGGTATATCATATTGCCGGGTTAGTTGCTTTTCCAGTTCAATGATATTGCCCGACTTACTTTTTATATAATTGAATTCATAATTACCTGCATTGTTGTAACTGGTAATAGTGCCAAATGCCGCAGTATTGGTTGAATCGATTATAGCACCTTTCATCTGTATCAGCAAGACTGTATCACCTGCATTGAATGTGGATGCATCTTCTACAGTTAGCCCGTTTGAACAGGGATTTAAACTTAAGACGGGAGTATACGAATTAATGATACCATTGATTGAAGTACTGTTTGTTGCACAACCTCCCAGCACATTTACCTCATCCTGGTTGATCGCCCGGTCATAAATCCTTACTTCATCAATGTCTCCCGTAACCCAATAAGGAAAAGAAGGGTTATTAACTTTCCCAATAAAAAGATCTTGTGGGTTTGTAAAATTTAGCCCACCCTGCGGACCGCTGAATTTAAGCTGGCAATTGACGTATAATTTAACAGTAGTACCATCATAAGTTATAACCACGCTGTACCATTGGTTGGCTTGTATGTAAGGCGTATAACCAGGTGGC
>JBJTMN010000153.1:0-3742 GCA_046070545.1 Ferruginibacter sp. | reverse complement strand
GGTGCTAAAACCGGTACAAGCGGTAAAATATTTGGTAGCGTAACTTCAGTTCAAGTTGCACGTGCAATTAAAGAACAAAAAGGCTACGAAATTGATCGCCGTCGTATCACCATCCTTGATGAAGTAAAAGAATTGGGTACTTTTAAAGCAAGTATCGATTTTGGTAACGGAAACGAAACTGAAGTTGAATTTGAAGTGATTGCTGAGTAATTCTTAATTACGAATTTATATAAGGGCCCACGATTTTTTTGTGGGCCTTTTCTATTGGCCACGAATGAACACGAATAATCCGTGACTATTAGTGCTATTCGTGGCAAATTCGGCAATGTTAATTTGCGAAGCAAATTCCTAAAATCATTTTAGCCGATACCGGAATGAACTATCCCAGTAAAAATTCTTTTAGTTCATTCGAATTGGCACTGATCTTTGTGCTGATCTTTTCTTTTTTTATTTGCTCCGCCACAGCTTCCGGCACAGGAACTGTTTGGTTTATCAAAAGTGTAATAACATCGTAAAACTTTACAGGATGTGCTGTTTCCAAAATTACTCCTTTCGCATCCTGATGCTGAGCCTGGTATTGCTGCAAGGCATTGTAAGCCACGGCGCCATGAGGATCGAGTAAATAATCATGTTCTTTTAAAACAGATACCAGCGTAGCTTTTGTTTCATCATCGGAAATAGTATACCCGCTTAATGTGGTTTTCAGTCCATCAATCTGTTGATGAAATAATTCCATGATGCGGATAAAATTGCTGGGGTCGCCTACATCCATGGCATTTGAAATGGTGGGTATTGCTTTTTTAGGTTGATAATTTCCCGAACGCAAAAACTCCGGTACGGTATCATTGACATTGCAGGCAGCAATAAAATGTTGAATGGGTAAGCCCGATTGTTGAGCCAGTAAACCTGCGCAGATATTCCCAAAGTTACCGCTAGGCACTGCAACAACCGGTGGGTTAGCTTTATCCTCCCATTGCTTCCACAAATAAAAATAATAGAACTGTTGCGGCAGCCAGCGGGCCACATTGATGGAATTGGCCGAAGTGAGTTTAATTTTTTGATTCAGTTCCACATCGGCAAAAACAGCTTTTACCATTTGCTGGCATTCATCAAAAGTTCCCTCAACTTCCAGTGCATGAACATTTTTGCCTAAAGTGGTTAATTGCTTCTCCTGAACTGAACTTACTTTACCTGATGGATAAAGTATAACCACTTCAACCCCATCCACATCATAAAATCCATTGGCAACGGCGCCCCCGGTATCGCCGGAGGTTGCAACAAGAACAGTAACTTTCTCTTTGTTGTCACGTGCAAAATAGCCCAGGCAACGACTCATAAACCTTGCACCTATATCTTTAAATGCCAGTGTGGGGCCATGAAATAATTCAAGTGAAAAAATATCATCGGTAATTTTAACCAACGGAATTTCAAAATTCACTGTTTCGCTAACTATCTTTTCCAGTAGTTCTTTTGGAATCGAATTACCTATGTAAGGGGCAATCACTTCCATTGCAATAGCTTCGTTGGAATAGTTTTCTATATTTTCGATCAGATCTTTTCTTACCTGGGCAATGGTTTCCGGAAAATATAAACCTTTATCCGGGGCCTGTCCCAGTATTGTTGCAGTTGCAAAGTCTGCAACAGGTGATCGCTTATTTAAACTGTAATATTTCATCTTTTATTCGCTGCTGATAATTTTTACTCCTTGAGGATTAATTGTTGTTACATAAGTTTTAAAATCAATGCCTATCGCTGTGTATATATCGGTCATTACCTGCTTAACCTGCTGGGCAATGGTTTCATTTTCGCTTAACATGAATATAGATGGGCCGGAGCCGGAAATGCCGCCACCTAAAGCGCCTGCTTCTTTACTCATCTGTTTTACCACACCAAATCCCGGAATTAAAATGCTTCTAACCGGTTCAATGATCACATCTTCAAGAGAACGGCCTATCAGCGGAATGTCATTTTTTAAAATACCCGCAACCAATCCGGCAATATTGCCCCATTGCCTGATCGCATTTTTTAGCTGTACTTCTTTACGCAGAATTTGCCGGGCATCTGCAGTTTTCACTTCTATCTGCGGATGCACAACCGTTACGAACAGATCTGGTGCAGCTAAAGAAATTATGTCCAATGGAAAGACTGAACGTACCAAGGTAATGCCTCCGTAAATACAGGGAGTTACATTATCAGCATGTTTAACACCTGTCGCCAGTTTCTCTCCATTCATAGCAAATCTTACCAGGTCTTCTTTACTAAAATGATCATTGAGCAAATGATTGGCAGCCACTACTACTCCTGCCGATCCTGCAGCACTGGAGCCCAGTCCGCTGCCTGGTTTTATATTTTTATGTACCGTTACATTAAATCCAATTTGACCTCCATAATCTTCTACCAACGCCTGCAGGGCAACGCCTGCAACATTTTGACCGGCAGATTCAGGTAAGCCATATCCATCGGTATGCCTGATGTTGATAATGGGTTCATCAATCAATTCCAGTTCCATGATATCGCAGGGGTCATTCAAAGCCATACCCAAAATATCAAAACCACAAACCAGGTTGGCAATTGTTGCCGGTACTGCTATTTTTACTTTTTTCATGATGAAAATTTGATTTTAAAAAGGTTGTCAGGGCGACCTTGTCGAACCCGGACTTCCAATGAAACCCGCCTTCGACAAGCTCAGGCTGACAGCATTAATTAGCGGCTGCTCTTATTATATCAGCAAACACACCCGATGCTGTTACTGCTGCACCTGCGCCGGCACCTTTAACAACCAATGGCTGTTCCGGATAACGGTCTGTATAAAACAACACCACATTATCTTTTCCATACAGATGATAAAAATCGCTTTGCTCATCTACCTGTTGCAAACCTACAGCAGCCTTGCCATTGTCATAACTGGCAACGAATTTTAATTTTTTTCCGGCCGCTTTGGCAGCATCCAGTATCTTTTTAAAATGTGTTTATTCTTTTTCCATGGCTGCATAAAAATCTTCCACAGATCCGGTCATACAGCTTTCGGGCATAAATGAATTATTGCTGATGTCTTCCATCTCCATTTGCTCACCCGACTCTCGTGCCAGGATCATGATCTTGCGCATCACATCTTTACCACTCAGGTCAAGCCTTGGGTCTGGTTCGGTATACCCTTCTTCCTGCGCCTGTTTTACAACCGATGCAAAACTTTTGCTTCCATCGTAATTATTAAACACAAAATTTAAAGTACCACTCAATACAGCCTGTATGCGGTTGATCTTATCGCCGCTGTGCAACAGATCTTTTAAAGCTCCGATGATCGGTAACCCTGCCCCAACATTGGTTTCAAATAAAAACTGGCTGTTGAATTCATTGGCAAGGTCTTTTAGCTTTTTATAATAGGCGTAATTCGAAGAGGCAGCCACTTTGTTACAGGCCACCACAGAAATACTTTTTTGCAACAGGTCGCCGTAAACGGTTGCCAGTTCATCATTGGCTGTAATATCTGCAAAGACCGAGTTACGTAAATTTTTATTTTGTATGACTGATACAAATTCTGCCAGGTTCATCGCTTCTCCTTTTTGTATTTCCGATTGCCAGTACGCAATATCAACACCATCTTCGTTAAAATACATTTTTTTACTGTTCGCAATTCCAACCACTCTTATCTGTACCCTTAGCTTATCCAGCAGAAACTGTTTTTGCTGTTGCAGCTGATCCAGGAATCTTTGTCCAACATTTCCCAGGCCGGCTATAAATA
>JBJTMN010000152.1:0-7240 GCA_046070545.1 Ferruginibacter sp. | reverse complement strand
GCAGGCGATAAGTAAGGACTGGAGCCATTATAGGTAGCATAGCGGTTGAATATCTGTACCAGCCTGCTGTCTTTGAACGATTTTGAATTGGCGCCGTTCATGGTATCAAAAGCGCCTATCTTTCCAAAATTTAAAATGCCTCTAAAAACCGGCCAGGTAAAGAAATTCTTCAGTTTGTGTAAAGAATTTTTTAAAAAAACCTCGTCGGTTAAGTTGTAAATAGTTTCAGTTCTGTTGAGGTATTTTAAAATAGCTTCTTTTGAATCGGTGCCCCGGGCAGCCATTTGCCCGGCAAATTTTTCCTTGCCATGATAGGATTCCAGGGTAGTACCATCCTCAAAAAAATATTTATAAACCGGGTCCAGCTGGGTATAGCGGAAATGCTCAGCCGGGTTTTTGCCGGAGAGCTCAAACAGTTCATTCACATACTGGGGCATGGTAAAGACCGATGGGCCCATATCGAACCGGTACCCGTCTTTTGATTCTGTAGAAAGTTTGCCGCCGGGGAATGCATTGGCTTCAAACACCGTTACTTTATAACCTTTATTGCGCATGCGAATGGCGGCGCCCATGCCCGAAACACCGCAGCCAATGATGGCGCAGGTCTTATTGTTTTCTGTAATCATACATTTTTATTTCTGAGGCCTGTGGCCCTGGGTGCAAAATTACGTGTTTGGGTATTTGTTTTTCCGGAAACAAATCGTTTTTTACCTGGTCGTGATATTACTCTTGTTTTATGTAATGATATTTGCACTATAAAATTCTTTCATTGTATGGGCGTTGTAAACTATATACCGATCGTTACCACTTCCTTTTCAATATATTTCCTGGCTGTTTTATACCGGCACTGGGTATCTAACAGACAGGCCATGCATATATTCTGGTGGATGCTGGGTGTTTTGTTTTATGGGGCAGGTACTGTAACAGAAAGCATTAACACGCTGGCCGGTTTTTCAATACCAAACTTTAAAGCCTGGTATATATTGGGGGCTTTACTGGGTGGTGCACCACTGGCACAGGGAACGGTGTACCTGTTCCTGAAAAGAAAAACGGCCAACTACCTGTCGGTGATCCTGGTAACGGTTGTGGTAATAACTTCCATCCTGGTAATATTATCGCCTGTACATACGGAACTGATCCAAAATAACCGGTTAACCGGTAAAATACTCGACTGGCGTTTTATCCGTTTCATTACACCATTCATAAATATCTATGCATTTATCTTCCTGGTGGGTGGGGCTGTGTATTCTGCCATCATTTATTTCAAAAATAAGGAATACAGGAATCGTTTTGCAGGGAACGTTTTAATTGCCTTGGGCGGGCTGCTTCCCGGTATTGGTGGTTCATTCACCAAATTTGGTTATGTAGAGGTATTGTATATTACAGAACTGATAGGTTTATGCTTTATCTTTTCCGGTTACTACGTTATACGCAGAGATTCAAAACCGTCAATCTGGAAAAAGCCGGATATTGCGGAGATTGTACCGGTATCATAATCTGTTTAAGAGTGACCTGCCTGTGCAGGCACCTTTTATCTGGAAACCGGGTTAGCTGGTAACTCCAACGTCTAAAATACCTTCGCCTAAATCTTCCTCTGTATAAATATACCTTGGTTTTTTAGCAGGCTGTACACTGCTGACGCTCTTTGTTAGATTTTTCATTTTAAGTCGTTTTAATAATACTATGGCCTTTAAAACCGTGCCAAAATGGATATTGGTTATACAATTAACGGGAAATAGGGTTAATTATTATGCCGGAATCCCTGGCGGCAATAAAATCATATATATGACCGGCCCGGGGATCTTGCGTTTAAAAAGCTGCACCCTGTTTTGTAAAAACAGCCTAATTTTAACAGTATACATTAATAGTGATATCATGGATTTTGGACGTGTACCTGTAGAAGTGTTAAGCAATATAGACTTCAGACTTAAAGCTGAACCTGCTTTTAATAAAAAGATCCTGAAAGGAAAGCCGAAAGCTGCTCCAAAAGTATATATCGGCTGCGCCAAATGGGGCAGAACCGAGTGGGTGGGGAAAATTTATCCGCCCAAGGCAAAAGAAAAAGACTTTTTGGATCATTATGTGGAGCACTATAACAGTATTGAGTTAAACGCTACTCATTATAAAGTATACGGTGAAGCGGGGATAAAAAAATGGACTGCCAAGGCCAGAAACCGGGATTTTAAATTCTGCCCTAAAATGTACCAGGGGGTAACACACCGCGGCAGTTTAAAAGGAAAGGACTTTATTATGAATGAATTCTTCAGGGGCATTGTTGCGTTTGAAGAATTTTTGGGCCCGATATTTATCCAGGTAAGCGAAACATTTTCACCAAAAAGAAAAGAAGAGCTGTTTGAATTTTTACAATCACTGCCGAAAGATCTGCAATTTTTTATGGAAGTTCGTCATCCCGACTGGTTTGCAAAGCCGGAGATTGCAGAAGAATTATTTTCAAAACTTGCGGCTATGAATATTGGTGCAGTAATCACCGATACTGCGGGCAGAAGGGATTACGCTCATATGTATCTTACCATACCCAAAGCATTTATACGCTATGTGGGTAATAGTTTGCACCCAACTGATTATACACGGATTGATGAATGGGTTGAGCGTATGAAATACTGGCTGGATACAGGGATGGAAGAATTGTACTTTTTCATGCACATGCATGATGAAGCAACTTCACCTGAATTGACTGTTTACCTGGTTGATAAAATGAATAAAGAACTGGGATTGGATCTGATAAAACCAACGTTTATTGCTGAACAAAAAAATCTGTTTGATTAATCTCGTCGGCGGTTAGCCGGGGATCCTACTTCACCTCAAACAACTCTTCCCACCGGGTTGTATAACGTGGACTTCTTAATTCCTGCCGCATTTTCCAGTCACGCTTTGTACCCGATGCAGCAAACTTTACCATATCGTTCCGCATAGCAAAATTTACATTATCGAGCATACTCATTAAAAAGCGGTTGTTGTTCTTGTTTTCAGCAACAAATAAATTAGCTTGTACGGTAGCGTCAGGCACAATACCACTAAGCATTACGCCGGCCTTTTTATAAATTCTCCCCGCTTCGTATAGTTTATCAACGAGCCTGACTGCTGGCTTTATCAATTCATTGGTGGCCGATGTTGCAACAGGTAATGTCACATAACTGCTTACTGTTGGCCCATGCCGGAAATAGGTATTGTGACTTTGCTCTTTGGGAACAACAAAAACACTCACAATACTGGCGGCGCTTCGCTGTCTTCTTAATTTTTCCGCAGCTCTTGATGTGTACGTGGCGATCGCTTCTTTTATGTCGCCAATATTTTTTACCGGATTGCCAAACATCCTGGTAGTAGCAATCATTTTTTTTACTGTCAGTTCTTCTTTTATTTCGCTGGCAGTTTCACCTTTCAACTCTTTTAGCAAACGGATACCTACAACGCCTCCTAAATTTTTATGCGCCCATTCTTCTTTTTTTTTGGTAAGATCATAGGCGGTAAATACGGCATTCATTTCCATCAGCTTTTGAGCATATTGCCTGCCCACACCCCAAACTTCGCCAACAGGTGTATCCTGTAGTGCTTTGGCAATTTTTTCTTTTGTATCCAGTACTACCACACATGCCGTTGCCAGTTTATTTTTTTTGGCAAGATGATTGGCAACCTTGGATAACACCTTGGTTGGTGCCACACCTACCGATACTTTTATGCCAGTCCATAACTCCACCGTTTCCCTGATATTTAGTGCAACCTGCTGCAAGTCTTTTTCTGCGAACTCATCTAAATTTAAAAATGCTTCATCAACAGAGTACACTTCCACATTTTCTTTTCCTAACATCATTCGCAGGGTTTCCATTACACGCCAGCTCAGGTCACCATATAAATTGTAATTGCTGGAAAAAGTGGATACGCCGTATTTTTCTATCAGTGGCTTTG
Source organism: Ferruginibacter sp. (assembly GCA_046070545.1). Lineage (GTDB taxonomy): Bacteria > Bacteroidota > Bacteroidia > Chitinophagales > Chitinophagaceae > Ferruginibacter. Next base: position 3,316 of record JBJTMN010000152.1, on the reverse strand, counting down.
CTTTAAAATACGGCCCCGCCATTTCCACACCCAGCTTTTTTGCTTCATCACTCCGGGATATGATACAGCCATCGTTGTTGCTGAGTACAACAACAGGTTTATCATCGAGGTGTGGCTGAAACAATCTTTCGCAACTGCAGTAAAAACTGTTACAATCTACTATAGCTTTCATATAGTGGGCTAAAGCCCGTTGGTGATTTTGTTTTGTTATCCCTGGCCTGAAGGCCAGGGCAATTGATAAATTAATATAATAGTGGCCCAGCCTGCCCCGCCCTTCTGTGTTGCCCCGCCCTTCAGGGCGGGGATAAGAAATTAACTACTACACAGTGCGGGCTTTAGCCCTTTACAAATTGCTGATCATCTCAAACCCATATTTTTCCATAAACTCATCATACTCCTGCTGAAAAGTCTTCCTTGCATGATGCGTTTCCTGGTTTTTAATATATTGCCTCACTTTATCAACTCCCGATTCGCTGACAGAAACTGCAAAATAATCATCCTGCCATTCAAATTTTTCTTTGCATAAACTGGTCTTATTTATCCAAAAAGAACTTTCACCTTTTATCAGTTGTACAACTTTAGCAATGGATTGTTCCTGGTTTAAAGCGGCAAGACAGTGAACATGATCAGCATGACCATTTACAAAATCCACATGAATATTTTTTGTTTTTGCATTTTCCCTGATATGAGCAAACACTTTTTGACGAATATCAGAAGTCAATATCAACTTCCTGTTTTTTGTGGTCCAAACCAGATGAACCCAAACTTTTATAAACGGCATACAATGGAAACTTGATGAAAAATTATTGAAGTATCCTCATACATTCCTTATTATACAACTCACCACTCCCCAGATCTTAAAATCCATAAACTCACTGATATCAATGGGCGACAGTTTATTTGTTTCCGGTATCAGCCGCAGGCTATTCATTGTTCTTTCATAACGTCGTATCAGCATTTCGCCGTCAATAACAGCAATTACTATTTTGCCATTTTGTGGTTTAAGACTACGGTCCACAATAACAATATCACCATCAAAAATACCTGCGTTCAGCATACTGTTGCCGCTCACCCGCATAAAAAAAGTAGCAGGTTTATTGCGAATTAATTGTTCATTCAGGTCTATGCCCCGTTCCGCATAATCGTCAGCTGCAGCGCCAAACCCCGTTGCATTTGCGGTGGGTACATCCTGCTGCTTAAATTTTTTACTACCACTATAACTGCTGCCAAAAAATTTTTCCACTTCCATAAAAATTAATTTTAAATACCAAATTATTTAGTAAATTTATGCTAAAAAAATTGGTAAAACAAATTTTTCAGTCAATAATATTTTAATTATGGACAAGGTAATAGTAAGTATTCCGGGGTACAAAATATATGAATACCTGCTGGTGCTTAATCCGCATGAAGAATTGCGGAACAAGATCATGAATGTAAAAAATGCATTTTACGAAAAATACAAGGCCGAAAATGCCCGTTGGGGAAAGCCCTATATTACCCTTGTTAATTTTATACAGTACGAAATGATGGAAGAGCGAATTGTTAACCGGCTGCATGTAATTGCTATGGGCTATCATACTATAAAAGTAGAACTAAAAGACTTTGGCAGCTTCCCCTCCCATACCATCTACATCAACATTACATCCAAACTTCCCATACAAAGCCTGGTAAAAACCATACGTACCGAAACCCAGCGGCTGATGAAGTTTGACGATGACCATAAACCGCATTTTATGCTGGAACCACATCTCACCATTGCCCGAAAACTAAAACCCTGGCAATACGAACAGGGCTGGCTGGAATACAGCCACAAACATTTTACCGGCAGGTTCATTGCCGATGGCATGTTATTGTTAAAACGACCGGTTGGCGAAATGAAATACGAGATAGCAAAACGTTTTGAATTTCAGAATTTACCGGTGGCAACAAAGCAGGGAGTGTTGTTTGGATAAAACTTTACCACTAAGTACATAATGCAAAACACAAAGTTCACAAAGGGCTTTTTGTGTACCTGGTGAAACCTTAGTGCCCTTTGTGCTAAAATTAAAAATGAATGATAAATTAAAACAGGATCACCACAAAGTATCTGCCGCCCAACCCGAAGAAAAAGTACAGTACCTGGCCGGCCGCGGTGCCCAGTACAATACCAAAAACCGTTTTTTAAAAGATGAAAAAACACAGGAGCATATAGAAGGTGTGGATGACTGGGAAGCTGGTAATGTGGCTACACAGTACATAGAAATGCACTCTAAGAGCATTGTGAATAAAGTGGAAAGCAAGGATGTGGGCATGAGCTATAGCATGAATCCTTATGCCGGCTGCGAGCATGGCTGCATTTACTGCTATGCCCGTAATGTGCATGAATACTGGGGTTACAGTGCCGGGCTGGATTTTGAGCAGAAGATACTTATCAAAAAAAACGCGCCGCAACTGCTGCGGAAATTTTTGATGCACCCCAAATGGGAGGGAACGCCCATCATGCTCAGCGGCAATACCGATTGCTACCAGCCGGCCGAACAAAAGTACCGGCTTACCCGGGGCTTGCTGGAAGTATGCAATGAATTCAATCAACCGGTAGGTATACTTACAAAAAATTCCTGGATATTAAAAGATAAGGATGTGCTGCAGGAAATGGGCAAAAAAAATATCGTATCGGCCATGGTTTCCATCACATCTTTTAATGAAGATCTGCGACGCAGTATGGAACCACGTACCACCACGGCCAGACAAAAATTAAAAGTGATTAACGAATTAAGCAGTGCCGGTGTACGCATGGGCATTATGATGGGGCCTATGATACCCGGACTGAATGAGCACGAGATGCAGCGCATTATGAAAGCAGCAGCAGACAACGGGGCCACATTTACGGCTTACACATTCATTCGTTTGAATGGTGCTATTAAATTTTTATTCCACGACTGGCTGTATAAAAATTTTCCCAACCATGCCGATAAAGTGTGGCATTTAATTGAGCAAAGCCACGATGGTAAAGTGAACGATACACGCTGGGGTGTACGTATGCGTGGTGAGGGAAGCATTGCCGATATGGTGGCACAGCAATATAAAAAATACGGTAAACTGTATAACATGAACGCAGAGGAATGGAGCCTGAATACAAAATTATTCAGGCGGCCGGGGCAGCAGGGAAAATTATTTTGATTTTATAGTTTAGATTTACATGTAATATCAATAACCCTAAATCTTTAAGCGATGAATGAATTTGGAGGAAATTGGACGGAAAAGAAAATTGAAATACTTGTTGAATATGCGGGTGCATATTTAAATATTATGAATGTTTACGCTCAGAGATATGGGT